>CANJKY010000647.1 GCA_947474875.1 Gemmataceae bacterium | reverse complement strand
GCCCGCCGAGAACCAGGTTCGGGATGACCGAGATGACCGCCGCGGTCAGCCCGACGCCGACGCCGACGACCAGCAACACCACGTTCTCCACCAGGATCATCCGCTGCAAGTCCGACACACGATACCCGACGGCCCGCAGCAGGGCCAGTTCGCCGGTCCGCTCCCAAACGGCCCGCAGCATCACCGCCGCCAGCCCGAACAGACCGAGCAGCAGGCCCAACCCGCCGAGCAACTGGAACGTGGACAGGTACGCGCCGATGACGGCCTGGTACGTCGCCACCCGGTCGGCGGTGCGGCTGACGGTCATGCCGTTCGCCCGCAGCCCGGTTTCGAGCAGTCCGGCGGTGCGGTCGAGTTGGTCCGCCGGGGCGTCGATCAGGAACACCCGGAACCCCTCCTCGCGGGGGTACAGCCGCTTGAAATTGGCATCGCTCACCAGCAACTCGGACTGAAACACCGAGTCTTGCAGCAGCCCGACGATCCGCAGTTTCACCTCACGGCCGCTCTCGTCCGGCACGTTCACCGTTCCACCGAGGAACGTCTTGAGCATCCACAGGGCGGTGTTCATCTCGACGATCACCGGGATGGCGCCGTCGTCCCGCTGCTTCGCCAGCAGGAGCCACGGGTTCGCTTTCTCCTCCGGCGTGCTGGCTTCGGTCATGGCGAACGCGAACCGCCGCTTCGCCAACAACTCGTCCGGCACGCCGAGCACCCGCGGGCGGGCGGCCTGGTACAGGCTGAGACAACTGGCGTCGTCCCCGCCGCGGAGGCGGAATGGGAACACCGTCAGCTTCTTCAGGTCCGCTTCGGCCGACTGCTTCTGCGCCGCCACGTCGCCGGTGCCGTCCTGGTACACCTTCTGTAGCTCGTCCAGCATGTCGGCCCGGCCGCGGTCCGAGTCGAGGCGGTGGAACACCGGCACGTCGGTCTCGCCCATCAGCCGGAACCCGCCGCTGCCGCCGGTCTCGGCGGCGAACTCGGCGCCCGGACGCTTGCGGAAGCTCTCAACGGCAACAAGCAGGAATGTGGCCATCGCGATCAGGCACACGGTGAGCAGGCTGCGGGTGGCGGCACGGGTGGTGTTCCGCGTGCCGAGCGCCGGAACGGACGAGATCATGTCCGTCGGCGTGCGGACGAGCCCGCTCCGGAACAGGAACGCCCCGCCAGCCAGTAGCAGCAGCCCGCCGCCGAAGAACGTGCCGGCCCGCTCGTCCGGGTTGGTGGCCGCGGTGCCGGCGAACACCGTGCCGATGCCGATCACCGCACACACGAGGCCGATCACGACGTTCCGCTTCGGGCGGGCAGGCTTCGCGGTCAGTTCCGGTTCCTTCGTCTCCCCGCGGAGCAGGGCTGGCGGTGGCACCTTCACCAGCCCGCGAACACCGAGCCACACCGCCGCCACCGACACCAGTACGGTGAGGACGAATCCGATGAGCAGGCTGAGCGGGGTGACGTGCAGCGTGAGGTAACTCTGCACCTGGGCGTCCGGCCACAACGCCGCCAGTACGCCGATCATCAGATTGGCGTACCCGACGGACAGACCGACGCCGACGAGCGAGCCGACCACGGCGACTAGCCCGCCCTCGACCAGCAGCAACCGCAACACCTGCCGCGGCGAGTACCCGGTGGCGAGCAGAAGTCCGACCTCCTTCGCACGGCGGTCGATGGACAGGCGGAACAGCAGGCCGACGAGCAGCAGCGCCGCCCCGATGAGGAACACGCTGAACGCCAGCAGCATGGCACCGAAGTCGGTGCCGCCCTTACTGGCGTCGAGCATCTGCTGGCGGATCGGCTGGAAGGTGAACCCGGCGTTGGCCGGGTCGAGTTGCTTCCGTAACTCTGTCCGCAGTTCGTCCGCTGTTTGCGCCGCGGTCTTGCCCGCGGCCGGCGCAACGCGGATGGACGTAACCACCCCGAACCGGCTGCCGAACAGCTTCTCGCCGGCCACCCGGCTGATGTACGCCTTCGGGGTGGCCTGGTGCTTCTCCCAGAACTCGTCGTCGGCAGGGCCGATGCGGGCGTAGTTCACCTCGAACGGGGCTTCCCAGTCGCGGATCTTCGGCTTGTCCGTCACGCCGGGGAACGGAGGGGTAAGGTTGGGGTCGTCGGCGGCACCGGCGAACGGAACGTAACCGGCGAAGCGGAACGTGTGCCACGCCTCCTCGACGCTCGCTTCCATCTCCGGTTTGAAGTAGGCGACGGTGGTCGGGTCACCGGGCTTCAGGTTCTTGAGCGGCGATTGCGGCCAGTCGAGCAGTGCGATCTCGTCGGCATTAAGGTTTACTACGCCCGGCGGGAGGAACGGGCCGAGCGGGGCCGCGGCGGTCGGGTCGACGGCGGCGACGATGGCATACGCCATCATCGGGGTTTTCGTCGCCTTGTCGTCGTTCGGGATCTTCTCGGTGCCGGCGTACACGACGTTGGCCAGATACGCCAGCGTCCGCTCGGACCGCAGGCCGAGTTTTTTCGTCGCTTCTTCGATCGCCGCTACGGTCGGCGCGTCGATGATCGAGTTCTCGCTCTCGATCAGGACGTAGCTCTTCGCGGCCAGCGCGTCGGCCCGCAGCTTCGAGTCCGCCTTGTCGCCGGGCAGCACCCGCAGGCCCCAGTCGGCGTAAGTGAGTTGAGCGCGGAACGGCTCGTCGAACGGGCCGGCCGATTTGGACAGGATCGCATTCACCTTGCCGGTCAGTTCCAGCCGCTGTTGCAGCAGCGCAAGCGGGACGAACACGTTCAGCGGCGGGGCCGGGCTGGGCGTCAGGTTGAACTCGTTCATCGGGTGATCCGGCGGCAGCACCGCGTCCACCTTCACTCGCACGCTCGCCGTCACCTCCTGAATGTCCCGCTTGCCGACCAGCGACGACCGCGGCACCCGCGATCCCTTCTGCAGCCCGAGCGTGACCTCTCCACCCGCCTTCACCCCGAGTTGTTCGGCCACCCGATGCGACAACACCACACCGGCCGGCAGGTCGAATCGCTGCTCCGGGGTAAACCCAAACACGGCGACCCGCCCGAGGTGTCGGTCTGCTCCCGCCCGCGCCGAGCCGGTAAGAATGAGCGAGGGGATTTGATTCCCCCAAGTGAATTGACCGGCGATCTCCTGCCGGATGAGCCGCGGACCGAGGTAGGCCGACTGCACGCCGTTCAGTTGTCGTTCGGTTCTGGCCCGCAGGCTGCCACGGAGCGAATCGCCGACGATGAGCGCGCCGGTGAGCACCGCCGCCCCGACTACCACGCCGAGCAGCACCGGCACGGCCGATGTCCAGTGGTAGCGGAGCGAGCGGGGTGGGAGTGAGCGGAGGGTGAGCATGGTTCTTCAGAGTGGTAGGCACACTCCGTGTGCCGTCGTGAGAGGAAGAACGGCACACGGAGT
>CANJKY010000646.1 GCA_947474875.1 Gemmataceae bacterium | reverse complement strand
GAACGCCTCGGCCTCGGCGAACTTGCCGGCCTCCAGGTTCATCGCCGCCAGCCGCACCCGGCCGTCCAATTCGTCCGGGTCGTGCCCGACCAGTTCGGCCAGCACCGCCGTCAGCTTGTCCGTCTCCTTCGTCTCCTTATAAATTTTCGCCAGTTGCTCCAGCCAGTCGGCGTCGAGCGGGGCCACCTGCCGGCCCTTCTCGAACAGCTTCGCCGCCTCGGCGAACTCCTTCTTCTCCAGGTGCAGCCGCCCGACGGTGACCAGCAACTTCGGGTCGTCCGGCTTGGCCTTCATCGCCGCGTCGAGGGCCGCCTTCGCCGCGTCGTCGTCCCCGCCGCGGGCGAGCAGCTTGGCCCGCACCACCAGCGCCGCCGCGTGCCCGTCGTCTTTCGCCAGCACGGCGTCCACCAGCTTCTTGGCGTCGGACACCTTGTTCCGCCGCAGCAGTTGCTCGACCAGCTTCGCCTTCAGGTCCAGATCGTCCGGATCCTTCTCGACGGCCTTTTCCAACTCCTCGAACGTCATCGCCTTTTCCATCGGCTTCTTCCCACCCCCGCCGCCCTGGATGCCCTTCACGACATCCGCCACGTACTGCTTGTACCCTTTCTCGAACACGTCCTTGTCCGCCCCGCACGCCGCCTTCAGCGCCGCCGCGGTGTCCTTGCCGGTCTTGAACTCGTTCAGTAGCTTGCCGACCGACCCCTGCCCGTGCGTCTTGATGAGGTAATCGACGTACAGTTGGCTCTGGCAGTACGCCAGCGTCCACTCGTCCGGCCCCTTCGGGCGGACGAACCCCATCATGATGGTGTCGAGCGTCAGCAGGGTGTCGGCGTTGAACCGATCCCGCAGAATCTGCGACCACATGGGCGAGCGGTTCATCCGCTCGTTCTGCACGGCCAGCCCCTCGGTCAGCCAGTGCGGGCACTGGAAGTCGGTCTGGGCCAGGTTGAAGATGTGCGTCAGCTCGTGCCGGATCACCCGCCCCCAGTTGAACGGCTTCGCCAGCCCCTTCGCCTTCGGCGACGCCATCGCCACCACCCGCCCGGTGCAGGCGCCGATGGTGTGCAGGTCCGGTAGGCCGACCGTCCGCCCGCTGAACATCTCATGCGAGTTGAACACTTCGATCAGCACCTTGCCCGGCGGCTCGTACCCGAACTGACCCTTCAGTTCGGCGTGGATTTCCTCCAGGTAGTCGGCCAGCCACGCGGCCAGCAGCTTGTCCGTTAGCGGGTCGAACCGCAGCAGGTAGTGGGAGGTCTCGACCGTCTCGTACTTGGCGAGGTGGTCGAGCACCTTGCGGGAGTTGGACACGCGGACGTTGAACGGGTCGAGCTTGAACGCGGCGTCGAGCAGCTTGCGGCCCTCGGCCTCGTCGCCCAACCGCAGTTGCAGCATGCCCAGCCCGGTGCGGGGGCCGGCCAGTTGCGGCCGCAGGTCCGCCGCCTGGCGGTAATACTTCTCCGCCTGCCCGTACTGCTTCCGCTCTTCCAGCACCGCCGCCAACTCGTGGTAGAACAAGCCGGGCTTGGTGTCGAACGACCCGGCTTCCTTCACCACCGCGGCGAACTCGGCGGCCTTCCCCTGTAGGGTGAGGGCGGCGGCCAGCTTGCCGAGGGTGGCCGCGTCCCGCGGGTTCACCGCCTTCGCCTGCGCCAGCATCTTCTCCGCCGCCGGGTAGTCGCCGGCCACGAACAGCACGTCCGCCTTCACCCGCAGAGCGCCGGGGTGCTTCGGGTTCTGCTTCAAGGCTTGGTCTGCAAAAGCGTCGGCATCCTTCAGGTCGAACTTGACCAGCGCCGCCTGCGCCTTGCCGACGAGCGGGTCGGCCGCCTTCGGATTCACCTTCAGCACGTTGTCGTAGGCGTCGATGGCGTCCGGCCGGTTGTACTTCTCTAGCAGCAGGTCGCCGGACAGTTGCTCGGCCGGCCAGTAGTCCGGGTCCTCCTTCAGCGCGTCCTTCAGCACCGTGTTCAGGATGAAGCTGAACTGTTTCGACAGGTTGTGCCAGCGGGCGTTCTCCGCCCCGCACTCGGCCACATACGTCAACTCCTCCGGGTCGGTGATGTCCTTGTCGTCGTTGCTCCGTTTGGTGTAGTACCGCACCACCCAGCGGAAGGCGTCGTCCGCCTCCTTGATCTGCCCGCGGTCGCGGAGGATTTTGGCCTTCGTCCAGCGGGCGAGCAGTTGGCCCTCAGCTCTGGCGATGGCGGCGTCGGCGTCCTTCTCGGCCTCGTCCCACCGGCCCAGCCGGCACAGGTGGTCGGCCCGCGCCGCCAGCAGGTCCGGACTGGTCGGCGTGCCCTTCAGCACGTCGTTCAGGGTGCCAAGCGCCTTCTCGTACTCGCCCACCAGCCGGTACGTCTCGGCGACGCCGACGGCGGCCTTCGGCGCCAGCTTCGGGTCGGCTTTCGCGGCCGCGGCGAACCCGGCGCGGGCCTCCTCGTAGTTGCCATGGAGCAACCGCTGGCGGGCCTCGGCGAGCGGGCCGGACGGTTTCTTCGGCTCGGGCTTCTTGGCGTCCGGCTTGTCGTCCGCAACGGCAACGGCAGCGGACAGGACGAAAAAGAAAGGTAACAGTCGGCTGATGAGCATGGGTGGTCTCGCGGGCAAGCCGACGGATGGCCATCCGTCGGCTTCGTCACACACTTCAACCCTACCGCCATGAAGCCGATTCCGCAACCGGCGGGGTGAAATGCACGGCCGGCGGCGGCGTCTGTCGGGTAACATCAGGGCGATCGGCGATTGCTCATCCGCCGCCCGCTCGTCTGATCCGGCAGACCCCGACCCGTCTCGGAGACGGCCATGCGACCCGCACTCGCGGCCCTCACGTTCAGCTTGATCGCCCCGGTCGGTTTCGCCGCCGATTTGAAAGTGGCGACGGGCGACGGTGGGAGCAGCAAGGTCACCCGCAAGATCGCCGCCGCCATCGACGCCCGGCTGGCCGCCGACTGGTCCGCCCGCCAGATCACCCCGGCCCCGCTGGCCGACGACCACGAGTTCTGCCGGCGGGTGTACCTGGACCTGATCGGCCGCATCCCGAAGGTGGCCGAGGTGCGGGCGTTCGCCGACGACCCCGACCCGGACAAGCGAGCGAAGCTGGTGGACAAGCTGTTGGCCAAGCCGGGGTACGCCATCCACTTCGCCGCCGCCGTCCGCGCCGCCTGGCTGCCCGAGACCATTTCGGATCAGTTCAAGAGTTTCCTCGGCACCCAGTACGAGGACTACCTGCGGCGGAAGCTGGCGGCCGGGGCATCGCTCGGGGCGGTCATCCGCGAGACGCTGACTGCGGAAGTGGCGGTCGGCCCCCGCGGGCGGATCGGCTTCGGCAACCAGGGGCAGGACACGGACCAGGCGGCCCTCCAGGCGTTTTACCAGG
>CANJKY010000645.1 GCA_947474875.1 Gemmataceae bacterium | reverse complement strand
CGCGTCCACCTGTTCGCCCACCCGCATGGCGGCCAGTTCCGCCCCCAGGCTGGCGCCGGTGCGGGAGGCCACGATCAGCCCGGCCCCGATCGGGGCGAGTTCGAGCAGCACCGCCGCGGCCAGCACCGTCGGCAGCAGTTCGGCGGCCCCGGCCGTGCGGTCGAGCAGCCCGCGGGTGTGCATCCAGATGACTGCCCCGAGCGCCAGCCCGAGCACCGCGGCTAGCGGTAGCCCGCCGACCAACACCGTATAGAAGGGGCGGAGCCACAGGCCGGGGCGAGGGACGGCGGCGATGGCGGCCAGCCCGCCGCGGGCGGCGAACCACGTCCACTCGCCGACGCGGGCTATGGGATCGAGGAGAGGCATGGGAGGTGTCTTAACCCTCTCCCCTTGAGGGAGAGGGTGGATCGTCGAGTGAATCGAGACGAGCCGGGAGAGGGGTTCTTTCAGTAATACCCCTCTCCCCGCCCGGTGCGAAGCGCACCGGACGACCCTCCCCCTCAAGGGGGGAGGGTGGCGGAAGGCGGCTCACGCCACCACGGCCGACCACGTCCAGTGGCGGTCGCTGGTCTGCCTCACCGTGTCCGGGTCGAACCCGAGTTCGACCACCAGCGTCTGCATCTCGGCCAGGGTGAGGGCGGCCCGCAGGGAGTCGGCGAACAACTGCCGTTGATGATCGTTCGCCCCGGCGGCGTGCAGGTTGACGAGGTGTTCGAGCAGTTCGGTCGAGTTCGGCCGCATCAGGTCGCGGACGAACAGCGTGCCGCCGCTGGCACACACCCGCACCATCTCGCCCAGGCACTCGAACGGGTGCGGGATGTGGTGTACGATGCTGTTCGACATGACGGCGGCGAACTGGCCGTCGGCGAACGGCATCCGCCGGCCGTTCACCCGCTCCAGGGTGACCCGGTCGGACAGGCCGGCGACGGCCACGTTCAGGGCGGCCAGCTTCAGCATCTCGTCGGCCAGGTCGACGGCGTGGACGCGGACGGCCGGGTGCCGGCGGCACACCTCGATGGGGATCTGGGCGGTGCCGGTGCCCACGTCGAGAACCGGGCCGTCCGGGAGCGGGCAGGCGGAAAAGAAGTCGGCCGCGAACGCCCGGTTCACGGCCGAATGGTCCATACGGTCGTAATCGACGGCGTCGTCCGGGGTGTCCATCACCTCGGGTTCGAGGACGCGGGGGATCATAGCCTGAACCTGAGTGCTGCTCGGTTGCCAGAATTTTAGCAGCCGACGCACTCGGCACCAACCGTCGCATCAAAATTGGCGGATTCCCCCGATCGCTCGGCCAGTTCCTGACGGCACACCCGGAGCAACTCGGCCCGCAGTGGCCAGTCCGCCGGGCCGGACCGATCCCAGGTGAGGATGACGGCCGAGGTGGCCGGATTCAGCCCGGCGATCTTGGTCAGCCAGCGGACGCCGGCGTCGTCGTTCAGGTAAGCGGTTTTGGGGTGGTGCCAGGCGATGTGGGTGGCCAGACAGCCCATCGCACACGCCCGGGTGAACGCCCCGTGGACGAGCAGCGGGCTGCCGGAATCAAGCAATGAGACCAACCGCTCCAGGCCGGCGTCGGTGACGTGCGGCAGCCAATCGGAGCGGAACTCGCGGATCGTGGCGGAAACCGACATCGCACAGCCCTCCACGGATGCGGAGACGGACGGCCACGCCGCCGTGCGGTACGCAAGGACATCCGGATTACATTCTAACAATTCCCGGTTCGAACCGGACGCTGGGGGGATCGGGGATCGCGACTCGGTTAGGCCGCCGGGAAGGAGGAACTTCGGCGGTGCGATCTCGACGATACAGGGGCATCTTAGACCCCCCTTTTCGGGGGTGTCAAGGGTGTGTCAGTGGGGTCGGCGGGCGGAACCCGGCGGCAGGTCCGGACGGTGCGCCGAACGCGGGCGTCCGAACCGGGTTACGGAGGCGGACCGGCGGGGAACTTTTTTTGCGAATCCCGGACACCTGGGCAGGCGAAAAATGAGTTCAAATATTTCAGATCAAACACACCAACATATTTTTGCTTGAATAAAATTGATATCGATCCCGATGGCAGATTTGTGTTAGATTTGGTGTCGATTGTGGCGGATAACACCGATTCCCAAGGCGATGCGAGTCGGATCGAGCCTGCTACAATCAGAATGAATGCCCGGGCAGGTATTTCTCGTGGGGCGGGCCGACGCCAACCCGCCAGGCGGGCGTCGGCCCGCCCACCAGATTCCCAGACGTCTCACTCCTCCCCGGCCCGCTCCGGCCGCAGCGACCGCACCCACGCCCCGGCCTTCCACATCTCGCTGTCGGCGATCTCCTTCAACTCCTTCTCCAGGCTCTGGCGGTAGTCCGGGCGGCTGTTCGCCTCCAGCGTCCGCCGAGTTTCTTCGCCGCTCGCCACGCTCTGGTACAGCTGCTCGAACACCGGTTTGCTGGCGTCGCGGAACCGCTTGAACCAGTCGAGCGCCCCCCGCTGCGCGGTGGTGCTGCAGTTGGCGTACATCCAGTCCATGCCCTTCTCGGCGATGAGCGGGTACAGGCTCTGCGTCGCCTCCTCCACCGTCTCGTTGAACGCCTCGCTCGGGCCGTGCCCGTTCGCCCGCAGCACCTCGTACTGGGCCAGCCACAGCCCGTAGATGGCGCCCATCAGCACCCCCCGCTCGCCGGTCAGGTCGGAGAACACCTCCTTCTGGAAGGTGGTCTCGAACAGATACCCGGAGCCGATGGCCACGCCCAGCGCCAGCACCCGATCCCGCGCCCGGCCGGTCACGTCTTGGTGGATCGCGAAGCTGCTGTTGATCCCGCGGCCTTCCAGGAACAGCCGCCGCACCGTTGTACCCGATCCCTTCGGCGCGCACAGGATGACGTCGATGTCGGCCGGCGGGACGACGCCGGTCTGGTCGGCGTACACGATGCTGAACCCGTGGCTGAAGTACAGCGCCTTACCCTTGGTCAGGTGCGGCTTGATCTTCGGCCACATGTCCTTCTGCCCGGCGTCGCTCAGCAGGTACTGCACGATCGTGCCCTTCGCCGCCGCCTCCTCCGGGTCGAACAGCGTCTTGCCCGGCACCCACCCGTCCTCCAGGCACAGGTCGTAGGCCTTGCCGCCCTTCCGCTGGCCGACGATGACCGTCACGCCGTTGTCTCGCATGTTCAGCGACTGCCCGCGGCCCTGCACCCCGTACCCGATGACGGCCACCGTCTCGTTGCCCAGGATCTCCTTCACCTTCGCCGGCGGGTAGTCGGCCCGCTCGACGGCGGTCTCGTGGTTGTCGCCCAGCTTGAACTCTTTCATGGTCGGCCTCGTCGGGTGGAATGAGCGGGTTCTGAGAGTGGTAGACACACTCCGTGTGCCGTCGCTGGTTCCCGGAACGGCACACGGAGTG
>CANJKY010000644.1 GCA_947474875.1 Gemmataceae bacterium | reverse complement strand
CTGAAGCGGAAACCGCTGGCCGTGCCGTCCACCTTCCTGTGGAAGAAGAGCGTCGAGGACCTGCACGTCAACCGGCTGATGCAGTGGATGCGGCGGAACGTGCTGCTGCTGCTCCAACTGCTAGCCGCCCTGCTGGTCATCTACGCGGTACTCGGCCCCCGCACCCAGGGCGGGCTCCAGTCCGGCCGGCACTACATCCTGCTCATCGACAACTCGGTCAGCATGTCCGCCACCGACGTGCCGCCCACCCGCCTGGAGTGGGCGAAGGCGGAGGCGGTGAAGGTGATCGACTCGGCCGCCGACGGCGACCCCGGCATGCTCATCGTGTTCAACAGCACGGCCGAGATCCGCCAGTCGTATACAAACAACAAGGAGGAGCTGAAGGCGGCGGTGCGGGCGGTCGGGCCGACCGAGTTCCCGACGCGGATCGACGAGGCGCTGGCTCTGGCCGCCAGCCGGGCGAACCCGAACCGCAGCACCGAGAACGCGGCCGTCGCCCCGCAGAACCCGGAGCCGGGCAAGGAGCGGACGTATTACTCGCCGGACGGGTTCGAGGCGGACGTGTACCTGCTGTCCGACGGGCGGTTCCCGCCGGTGGCCGACTTCGCCCTCCAGAACCTGAGTTTGAAGTACCCGCAGTTGCCGGCGAATGCCGAGCGGGGCACGTCGGACAACATCGGCATCGTGCGGTTCGACGCCACCCGCGACGGGGAGGACACGCGGGCGGTGCTGGCCACCGCCACCATCCACAACTACCGCCCCCAGCCGGCCGAGGTGAAGGTGTGGCTGGACGTGCGGACGGGCGACGGGCGGCTGATCGGCACCTACCGCCAGCAGATCGTGGTGCCGGGGAAGGATCTGCGGCCGATCGACCCGGACGACACCCCGGCGGACAAACGAAGCCCGGAGCCGAAGCCGGGCAGCGTGGACCGGGTGGCGTTCCTCATCCCGGACCTGCCGGACACATCCGACGCAGTGCTGGAGTTGCGGCTGGAACACGGCGGGGATTCGCTGCCGGCCGACGACCGGGCGTGGGTGGCGTTCGGGGTGGCCCGCAAAGCCACCGTGCTGGTGGTGACGAAGGGGAACAAGTGGATTCGGAACTACTTCGACACCAAGGCCGCCCGCACCGCCGCCGACTTCCGCTACCTCGACCCGGCCGACCTCGCCGACCCGAAGGAGTACCTCACCCCGGCGCGGGAGGGGAAGTACGACCTGGTCATCTTCGACCGGTGTGCGCCGGCGGGCGAGGACCAGATGCCTGTGGCGAACACCCTGTTCATCGGCCACCCGCCGCCGCCGTACACCCCGCTGGAGGCGGCCAAGCCAGGCGACCCGAACGCGGTCACGCCGGTGAAGAACCCGCTCATCCGCGGGTGGGCGGCCCGGCACCCGGTGATGCGAGAACTGCGGGCGCTGGACGAGGTGTGGGTGACGGACGCGTTCAAGCTGCCGTTCCTGCCGCCCCGCACCCCGCGGCTGCTGGAGGGGGATCAGGATCTGGTGCTGCTCGCGGCCCTGCCGCGGCAGGCGTACACGGACCTGGTGCTCACCTTCCCGATCGCATCGGCCAACGCCGACGGGCCGGATCGGGTGCTGCACACGAGCTGGCCGCTCCAGGTGAACTTCCCCATGTTCCTGCGGAACGTCTTGTATCAACTGGGGAACGTGCGGAACGCCGGGGCCGAAGACCCGCTCAAGCCGGGGCAGGTGATCCCGCTGCGGCTCGGGGCGGAGAGGGAGGTGTTCGTGACCAAGCCGGGGCAGGACGCCGGCACCCGGTTCGACCGCGGCAACCGCCCGGAGGTGGCGTACAGCAACACCGACAAGTTGGGAGTCTACACCGCCGAGTGGGGGAGCGGGGCGGCGAAACAGACACGGCGGTTCGCCGTCAACCTGTTCGACTCGGAGGAAAGCAACCTGTCCCCGGTGAACCAGTTCAAGGTCGGGGCGGTGGAGGTCACGGCCGGGGATCCGAAGCAGGTGCCGCGGGAGCTGTGGAAGCTGGCGGTGCTGCTCGGTCTGGCGGTGGTACTGCTGGAGTGGTGGATTTACAACCGGCGGGTGCAGATTTGACCGGCCGCGGGGGCATCGGCTCGGTGTCCGCGTTCATCAGCACGGTGTCCATTTCCGTCAGGTCAGTCGGGCCGGCCGGCGGCGGCTCCTTCGCTGCCGGAAGCCGCTCCCGCACCGAACCCTTCCCGCTCACCTGGAGTTCGACGACCCGGTACACCTGCTCCCGCACCTTCGGGTCGATCCCCGGTCGGAACACGGCCGCTTTCAGTGTGCGGGTGGCGAGCGAGGAACTGCCCAGGTTCAGGTAGGCTAACCCGAGGGCGAACAGGGCGGCCGTGTCCTGCTCCGCCGCCTTTTCCAGCCGCGGGATGTGCGCCTGTACCACCTCCTCGTCGCAGTCGGTCGGGACGGTGAACGCCCCGGGATCGTCCAGCACGAGGACGGACCGGCACGTCGGGCACGTTCGCTCTACCCGCGGGCAACCGGCCTGGCAGATCGGGCACCGCTCTTCAACCGTCGGCTGGAAGCGGACCGCCAGGCCGGCACGAGCGATCTCGTTCGCCGGGTCGAAAGTGAGCACCCGCCCGTACAGGCTGATCGCCTCGTCCGGGGTGGGGGCGGTGTCGGCCGCCCACAACAGGGCGGGCACGTTCGCCGGGTCGATCTGGAGGGCCTGGCGGAACGCGAGTCGGGCGTCGGCCAGTCGCTTCCGTTCGACCAGGTTCGCGCCATGAGTAACGAGCGCGGTCACCAGGGCCGCCACCGCCGCCTCGATCCGCGGGTTGCGGGCGAGCACCTGGCGGAGGCAGTCGATCCGCTCCTCCGTCGAGTCCACCAGCTCGGCCAGCCACATCCACGCCGGCACGTTCGCCGGGTCGTATCCGACCGCCTGCCGCACCAGGAACCGCGCTTTCCCCCGGTTCCCACGTTCGGCCGTCTGGATCCCCTCCCGTAGCAGGTCGGCGGCGGTGACGGGGTCGGCGGCGGGGAGCGGATAATCGGTTGTCATCGGTCCCCTCCGCTCTTGGCCGGCCGTGCCCCGGGTGGACGGACCGGCAACCGTAGTGTGGGTCAGGGCCGGGCGAAATCAACGGGAACCGTCGTCCAATGGCGGGACGGATTTCGTCACCGCCGGAATGCCGTACAGGTTGATGACCGGGGTTTGCGTCCGGATATTACCCCGACCTGAATCCCCGCCTCTGACGGTAGCCGCCCGCCACCGAGTAACGCATGACCCCCGCCGACCCGACCGCCCTGCGGGGCAAGCTAGACCCGTTCTACGCCGCCATCGGCTCGGTGCTGATCGGCCAGCGGCGGCTGACCGACCGGCTGCTCATGGCCCTTCTGACCGACGGGCACGTGCTGCTGG
>CANJKY010000643.1 GCA_947474875.1 Gemmataceae bacterium | reverse complement strand
GTCCCGTTCGGGTCGAGCATGTTCGTCAACACCGACATGCCCTCGCCGTTCAGGTTGACGATTCGCCCGACCACCTTCTTCCCGTCCAGGGTGTCGATCTCCACCGCCTGATACTGGTCCGAGATCTCCTTGCTCGGGTTGAGGGTGTTGTCCAACAGGTCTTTCATGCTGAACCGGCCGGCCAGCCCGCTCAGGTCCGGGCCGGCGCTGCCGCCCTCGCCGTCGAACCGGTGGCAGCCGAAGCAGTTGGCGGCGGCGAACAGCTTCCGCCCCTTGTCGTAGTCCCGCCCGCCGGCCGCCAGCCCCTTCTCGATCACCGGCAGCAGCGCGTCCAGCGTGTGCTTCTTGACGAACGGCCGCGGCTTGGCCGCGGTGGTCGCCGCGGTCGGCTTGGCGTCCAGGATCGGCTTCAGCGCCGCCTTCTCCTCCGGCGTCAGCAGCTTCTCGGCGTCCGCCTTCATCATCAGCACGAACTTGGCGAAGCTGTTCCCGCCCTTGTACGTCTGGGCCTTCACGAACCACTCGAAGTACGTCTTCCGCAACTCCGGCGTCCACCCGTGGCCGAGCGCCCGCAGGGCGCGGGCGTACTCCATCTGCTCTTCCTGCGTCGGCGCCTCTTGTAGCAGCTTGACCGTATTCTCGGCCGTCTTCGGCCCTTGCAGGTACACGAACACCTGGCACAACTCACCGTCCACGAACCGCTGGCCGGTCGGGTACGCCGGCTCGAACTTGTCCAGCCACGCCGAGCGCTGGTCGGCCGTCGGCGGGCCGAACCGGTTGAAGAAGACGTGGTACACGCGGATCAGTTCCAGCCGCTGTTCCACCGTCAGCTTGGCGAAGTCGATCCGGCCGAGGGCGTCCAGGATCTTGGCCCCGAGCGCCGGATCGCCGGCCTTCACCCGCTTCGGGTCGTGCTGCGGGCAGGAGGCCGATACGCGGGTGAGCGCGAGCAGGGCATTGATGGCGGCGGTCGGGTTCGTTTCGGCGAGGGCCTTTTCCGCCCACAGCTTCGGGTCCTGGAACTCAAGTGCGACCCGAGCGGAGAAGCGGACGAAGCGGTCGGGGTCGGCCAACTTCTCCCAGATGAACGAGTCGAGCATGTTCCCGCCGGTCATCGGCCGATGCAAGTTCTCTTCCATCTGGCTGCGCATCGGCTTCTCGCTCCCGTCGCGTCCTGCAATGTCACTCACTCGCGGTTGGGGCTTCGGCTCTTCCGGACCGGTGTACGTCACCCGGTACAGCCCGCTGCCGGTCCGCCGCCCGCCGGTGGTGAAGTACATGGCCCCGTCTTTTTCGTTCACCACGATGTCGGTCAGCGGTAGCGGAGTGCCGGCGACAAACTCCTCGGCCGTGCCCTTCATCACGCTGCCGTTCGGCGTCAGGTGGACGGCGTACAGCTTGCCGTAACTCCAGTCGCAGGCGAAGAAGGCGTTCTGGTACTTCGCCGGGAACTTGGCCCCGTACCCGAAGCACACCCCGGTCGGCGAGCCGGGGCCGATGTCGCAGATGGCCGGCACGCTGTCGGCGTAGTACGCCGGGTACTTGCCCGCCCCGTTCCGCCAGCCGAACTCGGCCCCGCTGGTCACCTGGCAGATGCGGGTCGGCCGATACCACGGGGTGTTGAAGTCCCACTCCATGTCCGCGTCGTAGGTGAACAGCTCGCCGGACTTGTCGTAGGCGGCGTCGTACTCGTTGCGGAACCCGCAGGCGAACAGTTCCCACGTCTTGCCGTCCGGCGTCACGTTGTAGATGCACCCGCCCGGCCCGAGCACGCCGGCCATGAACCCGTTGCCGTCCGGCAGCCGCGGCAGCAGGTGGTCTTCTCCCCAGTGCGGCGGCACCTTGGTGGTGTCGTACTTCACCATCTTCGTCTGGTTCCCGCACACCACCGTCAGCCGCTTGCCGTCCGGGTGCTTCATCACCGCGTGCGGGCCGTGCTCTCCACCCCCGCCCTCGAACTTCCGCAGCAGTTCCACCGTGTCGAGTTTGCCGCCCTTCTGGCCGGCCGTCACCTTGTACAGCCCGGAGCCGGGGCCGTTCACCACCACGTACAGGGCGTCGAACGCCCAGCACAGCCCCTGGGCCATGCCGAACAGCTTGCCATCGAACTTCAGGTTCATCGCCTCCACCTTCGGCTCGTCGGTGGAGCCGAGCGGCGGTGGGGTGACGACGAACATGCCCTTGTCGTACTGGTCGGACACCACCAGCCGGCCGTCCGGCAGGGCGGTCATGCACACCCACGATCCCTGGGTGTCGAACGGCACGGTGTACAGCCGCTCGACCTTGAAGTCCTTCACCACCTTCACCTTCTCGGCCTCCGGCGTCTTCACCGGGGTGCCGGGGGCGCGGGCCTTCTGCTTCGGCTGCTGGGCGGCCACCGGGTCCGGCGTCGGGGCCAGGGTGAGTACCGTCGCGGTGACGGCGGCGAACAGGACGACGGCGACCAGTTTGCGGAACATGTACGACCCCGGAGAGGCGGAAAGCGCTGGTGCGGAGGGAGTGGCGGAGAGTATAACCGAAAGGGGCGGGGTCGTCGAGAAAGCCCACGGACGGCCGTCCGTGGGCTAGGGTGAAATGCCCTTCCCCGGCCGGCGTCTGGTGTTGTGATGACCGCGGACGACCTGATCGACCTGGTCGAGATGCACGCGGGGGCGCTGACGCTGTACGCCCGCCAGTGGACGGACGCGCCCGACGACGTGGTGCAGACCGCCTTCCTCAAGCTGGTCCGCCTGCCGATCCCGCCTGACAACCCGGTGCCGTGGCTGTACGCGGTGGTGCGGAACGCCGCCCGCGACGCCCGCCGCGCCTCCCGCCGCCGGAACAAGTACGAGACCCGCCGGGCGGAGCAGACGGCCCCGTGGTTCGCACCGTCCGACGACCCGACCGGGCTGGACGGCGAGGCGGCCACCGAGGCCCTGGCCGCCCTGCCGGACGACGTGCGGGAGATCGTCATCGCCCACCTGTGGGGCGGACTAACATTCGAGCAGATCGCGGCCACCGTCGGCGGGTCGGCCAGCACCGCCTTCCGGCGGTACCAGGCCGGCATCGCCGCCCTCCGCGACCAGTTAGGTGTGCCATGCCCGACGCGGAAATGACCCCCGACCTTCCCCCGCCCCGCCGCACCCCGTTCGAGTGGTCGCTGGCCGCCTTGCGCCCGGCCGACAGTGGGGCCGAGCGGCCGAGCTTCATGTTCAAGGCCGGGCAGGCGTCGCGGGACACGGAGGTGCGGTTCTGGCGGTGGGCGGCGGTCGGGTGCGGGCTGCTGCTGGCGGCCGGGGCGGGGGCGAGCGGGTGGCTGATCGCCGACGCCACCCGCCGGGCGGAGCTGGCCGATGCGCGGGCGAGTCGGGCCGAGAACCCCACCCCCCAGCCCCCTCCCCGGAGCGGAGAGGGGGAGT
>CANJKY010000642.1 GCA_947474875.1 Gemmataceae bacterium | reverse complement strand
CTTGATCTTGTGCTCCTGGGACGCGCCGAGCAGGTCGTACAGGAACGCCACGTCCAGCTTCAGCACCTCGATGAACTCGACGATGCCGCGGTTGGCGATGTTCAGCTCGCCGTCGAAGTTGAACGCCCGCGGGTCCGAGTCGCTGCCGTACTCGGCGATCTTGCGGTAGTTCATGTCCCCGGTCAGCTCGGTGCTGTCCTGGTTCTTCTCGTCCTTCGGCTGGAACGTGCCGATGCCCACCCGGTCCTTCTCGGACAGGATGAGGCGGTACACCTTCACCTCGTTCTTCAGCATCTCCAGCCAGTCGCCGTCGTACTTCGCCAGCCGGGCCTTGAACTCGTACCGGCTGAACGGGCACAGGTCGCCCTTGATCTTGATCTCGTACGGGTACGGCTTGGCGCAGTTCTCGTTGAGCATGGCCAGCAGCCGCGGGCGGTGCTCCTCCGGCACCAGTTGCAGCGGCTCGCCGTGCATCGGGTCCTTGGCGTAGGTGCCGTCGGCGTTCTTCCAGGAGAAGCTGAACAGCATGCCGGCGTCGGTGCGGCTGTACTCCTCCAGCCCCCGCTTGAGCAGCCGGGCGATGGTGGACTTGGCGCTGCCCACCGGCCCGTGCAGCAGGATGACGCGGCGCTCGGTGCCGTACCCCAGCGCCGCGCTCTTGAACGTGTTCACCAGCTGCATGAGGGAGCGGTCCAGCCCGTAGATGCCGTCCGCGTGCCGGGTGGCGAACTCGGTGAAGAACTTGAACCGGGTGAGCTTGTCCTTGTTCTCGTAGATGTCCTCGGTGCCGTGCGACAGGATCATGTCGTACAGCCGCTGGAAGGCGGTGCGGGCGACCGCCGGCTGCCGCAGGACGGTGTCCAGGTACTCGGGGAACGACCCCTCCCAGTTCAGCTTCTTGAACTCGGTCAGGTCGATCTGGGACCGCAGGCCGTCGAGAATGGTGGTCGCCGTGGCGGACATGGCGGTGGACTCCGTATGAGTGGCGGGTCGTCCGTGCGAGGCCGGCGGGCGGCGGCGGAAGACGGGCCGCAACCCACGGGCGGATCGTGCCCCCTCCCGCGGGGGCCGGCGGACTCGGGGCGAGACGGCCCCGGCAAGACTAAAACGAGTGATACAGCCGCCCCATTTTACCCCGCCCCGAGTGTCCGTACCAGTGGAGAGAGGGGCCGGCGCTCGGTTTGTGGTTGCCGCCGGCCGCAAATCCCGCGCCCGATTTGGTGCGGCGCGGCGATCGCACGTCCGGTATAGTTGTTCGTGTCAGGTTCGGTGCGTCTGTTCGCCGAGGGTGCCCGCACATGCCCGCCATCCCGTTACCCGCCGGCATCGAAGAGAAGCTGGACGAGGTGGCCGTCGAGGTCCGCCGGTTGCGGGTGCTCCGCGGCGTCAGTTGGTTTGCGGCCGTCCTGTTCACCCTGCCGGTGGCCCTGGTCGTCCTGGACGCCGCCCTCGACCTGTCCGCCCCGCTCCGCGGGCTGGTGCTGGCCGGCGGGCTGGTGCTGCTGGCGGCGGCGTTCTGGCTGCTGGTGCTACGGCGGTCGCGGGGGCCGGTGCCGGCGGAGCAGTTGGCGGCGGCGGTGGAGGAGCACCACCCGAACCTGGCCGAGCGGCTCCGCACGCTGGTCGAGTTGAGCGAGAACGCCGAGCCGGGGAACGGGTCGCGGGCGATGATCGCGCTGCTGGCGAAGGAGACGGAGAAGCGGGCGAAGCGGCTGAACTTCCTGGCCGCCGCCCCGATCGGGTTCAGCCTGCGGCTGGCCGCGTTCGCCGTCCTCGTCGCGCTGGCCGCCGTCAGCCCGCTGTTCCTGGTGAGGGGGTCGACCGAGCGGGTGCGGCGGGCGCTGCTGCCGTGGTGGACCCCGCCGATCGAGGTGCCGTACGCGGTCAAGGTGTCGTCCGGCGACCCGGTGGTGAAGCGGGGCGAGCCGGTGACGCTGTCCGCGTACCTGGAGCGGACGAAGCCGGCCGGCGACCTGCCGACCGACGCCACCCTGGTGGTCCGCACCCCCGGCCAGAAGGACGAGAAGCGACTGCCGATGAGCGGGGACGACAAGGCGGCGTTCACCGTCACCCGGCCGAAGGTGGAGGCCGACTTCGAGTACCGGGTGGAGTGCGGGCCGGCGGCCAGCGAGTGGCACACGGTGGCGGCGGTGGACGCGGTGGAGGTGGCCGACGGTACCGCCATCACGATTTCCGCCCCGGCCTACGCCCGCGACACCGTCCCGGACGTGACCAAGGACGGGCTGAGCGAGATCGAGGCCCTCCAGCACTCCACCGCCGAGTTCACGTTCAAACTCACCCGCGCCCCGGCCGACGTGCAACTGGAGTTCCGCCCGGCCGACGCCAAGCCGGACCAACTGCCCGCCAACCTGAGCGCCAAGCTGCGGTACAGCGGCGACCGCAAGACGATCACCGCCGCCGTCCCGCTGGCCGCCGACGGCACCCTCAAGCTCGCCCTGTTCGGCGACAAGGGGGTCCGCACCGACGTGCCGGTGGCGGTGAAGGCGGTGCCGGACAAGGCGCCAGAGTTCGAGAAGGTGGTGGGCGTGCCGGCGGACAAGCGGCAGGTGAAGCCGGACGCGGTGCTGCCGTTCGAGGTGGCGGTGACGGACGACGTGGCGGTGGGCAAGGCGTTCGTCGACCTGGCGCGGGCGGACGGGCCGGACGTGCCGTTCTACTCCGAGCCGTTCCCGCTGCCGACCGGGCAGAAGCGGGGCGAGGCGAAGGCCGGGTTCGCCCTGGCCGGGCGGGTGAAGTTGGGCGAGACGGTGCGGCTGCGGCTGCGGGTGCAGGACACCCGCGACGTGCCCGAACACGGGCTGACCCCGAACGAGGTGACGTACCCGGCCGGCGGGTGGGCGACCCTGACGGTGGTGGAGGACGCCCGGCCGGTGGCCGAGCAGGACATCGCCGCTCAGAAGGCGAAGATCGCCGACCTGTTGGCGCAGGCGACGGCGAAGACGAAGACGGCCGCCGACGAGGTGCCGCAGCAGGCGAAGAGGTGGGCGGACGAGAAACTGGACGACGTGAAGTCGGCGGAGGTGGGGGTGAACCGCAGCCGGGCGAACCAGGCCGCCCAGTGGCTGAAAGAGCTGGCGAAGGAGGCGGAGGTGGTGCCGGAGTTGCGCTCGCTGGCCGCCGCCGCCCGCGACCTGGCCGAGAACGAGCTGGCCACCGCCGAGGACGAGCTCCGCAAGGCGGGCACCGAGACGGACCTGAAGAAGCGGAACGAGGCGTTCGACAAGGCCGGCCGGGCGCTGGCCGGGGCGGTGGACAAGCTGAACCGGCTGCGGCAGCAGAACGACGATACCGCCGCCGGCCGGCTGGACCGCAGCCGGCTGGAGCAACTGGCCGAGGAACAGCGGCGGCTGGCCGAGGAGGCGGCGAAGGCCGACCCGCGGAAGCTGAAGGAG
>CANJKY010000641.1 GCA_947474875.1 Gemmataceae bacterium | reverse complement strand
GCGACAGACACGTGTCTGTCGCCCCGCCGGGGCTTGGTGCATTTCCGCCGCAAGCGGCTCCCACCCCCGTTACACCCCCGTTACCCCCTTCCGGGCCGCCGGATTTACAATCACGGCAGGCCGGGGGCACCCCCGCCGGCCGCGTCTGTACCCGGAGGGATGTCATGGCTCGTTTCCGCCTCGCCGCCGTCGCGCTACTGCTGACGGCCCTCTTCGCCCCCGCCGCCGAACCGGTGCGACCGGCCCCGGCCAGCAAGCCGGTCGACCTGGTCATCTGCCTGGACTGTTCCGGCAGCATGGGCGGGCTGATCGACTCGGCCCGCATCAAGCTGTGGGACGTGGTGAACGAGCTGGCCAAGGTGAAGCCCACCCCCACCCTCCGCGTAGGCCTGTACAGCTACGGCGGGCAGGGGCCGGACTACCCGGTGGATAAGGGGTACACCCGCAAGGAGATCGACCTGACCATGGACCTGGACGCGGTGTACGAGAAGCTGAACGCGCTCAAGATCACCGGGCACATCGAGTACGCCACCGGGGTGAGCAAGCGGGCGATCGACGAGCAGAAGTGGAGCGACGACCCGGCCGCGCTCAAGCTCATCTTCGTGTGCGGGAACGAGGAGGCCAACCAGGACCCGAACGTGAAGTACGCCGACCTGGGCGAGGCGGCCAAGGGCAAGGGCGTGATCGTGAACAGCATCTACTGCGGGCCGGACGCGGACGCGGTGGCCCCCGGCTGGAAGGACCTGGCGGCGGCAGCCGGCGGCAAGTACGCGAACATCGACATGAACAAGGCGAAGACGCAGCTCATCGCCACCCCGTTCGACAAGCAGTTGGGCGAGCTGAGCGGCAAGCTGAACACCACCTACGTGACCTACGGCAAGGACGGCGGGAAGCTGGCCGAGAACCAGGCGGCGCAGGACAAGAACGCGGCCGGGGCGGGCGGCGGGGTGGCCGCGTCGCGGGCCGCGTCCAAGGGCGGGGCGCTGTACCGCAACGACACCTGGGACCTGGTGGACCGGATGAAGAACGACCCGAAGTTCGACATCAAGACGGTGAAGGACGACGAGCTGTGCGACGAGATGAAGAAGATGACGCCGGACGAGCGGCTGGCGTACCTGAAGAAGAAGGAGGAGGAGCGGGCGAAGATCCAGAAGGAGATCGCCGAGCTGTCGGCCAAGCGGGCCAAGCACATCGAGGAGGAGCAGAAGAAGGCGCCCAAGAGCGAGGACGAGAAGGCGCTGGACGAGGCGCTCAAGGCCACCATCCGCACCCAGGCGAAGGACAAGGGGTTCGAGGTGCCGGAGAAGAAGTGATTTCCCAAAGCCCACCCGTAGCTACGGGTGGGCTTTCGTTTCCCCACCAACACCACGCCCCGTCCTAGTGTTCTGTTCGTACCACCTTCCCCCGGAACCCTCCATGCTCCGCCGCCTGTACCTCGCCGCCGCCGGCGCCACCCTGCTCGGGCTGGCCGGCACCCTGTGCCTGCCCGACCTCCGCGCCCAGGACGCCAAGCCGGCCGACGCGGTGAAGCCGGCGCCCAGCCGGATCACCGCCGTCACCGTGTACCAGAACACCGCCCTCGTCACCCGCGAGGTGACGGTGCCGGAGGCGGCCGGGCCGGCCGAGGTAGTCGTCTCCCCGCTCCCGCCGGCCACCCTGGAAAGCTCGCTGTACGCCGAGGGCACGGCCGACATCCGGGTGCTCAGCGCCCGCTACCGCTCCCGCGCCATCGCCGAGGACAACCGCGAGGAAGTGCGGAAGCTCGAAGCCGACATCAAGGCGGTACAGAAAGCCATCCAGGAGCATGAATCGGACCTGAAGACGGTGACGGCGAACACCGCCTTCCTGGCCAAGCTGGAGGGGTTCACCGCCGCCACCATGACCACCCTGACGGAGAAGGGGCAACTGGACGCGGAGAAGACGATCAAGCTGGCCGACCACGTCCGCGAGAACCGGGCGAAGAACGCCAAGGAGGAGGTGCGGCTGAAGCAACTCGACCAGGAGGCGAAGGAGAAGCTGGCGTTCCTCCAGCGGCAGTTGCAGGAGAAGGCCGGCGGGGTGAGCCGCACCGAGCGGGACGCGGTCATCGTCATCGACAAGAAGGCCGGGGCGGGCACGGTGAAGCTGAACTACCTCGTCAGCAGCGCCACCTGGCGGCCGCAGTACAAGCTGCGGGCCAGTTCGAAGGCGAACGACCCGGTGACGGTCGAGTACCTGGCGGCGGTGACGCAGCAGACCGGCGAGGACTGGGCCGGGGTGAACCTCGTCCTCAGCACCGCCCAGCCGCTGCTGAACGCCGCCCCGCCGGACCTGCGGGCGCTGGAGATCGGCGTCGGCGGCGGGGCGGGTCTGGCATTCGCCGCCCCGAACCAGCCCGGCAGCGGCGGCCCCGGTGGCTTGGGCGGGCCGCCAGGCGCAGGCGGTGGAGCGGGGTTCGGCGGCGGCGGGATGCCGTCGCAGTCGGCGTACCTGAAAGACCTGGAGAAACAGTCGCAGACTCTGCGGAAGCAGGCGACGGACAACCTGAACGCGCTCAACCCCGGCGAGCAGGGCGGCGGGCGGGGCGGCCAACAGGCGCAGGGCGGCAAGCAGGTGAACGACGCGGCGGCGCTGGAGCAGTACCGCGACCTGCTGGTGTCGAAGGAGGAACTGGCGAAGGACGCGCCGCTGGTCGGCGGGCTGCTCGGCGACGGGCCGAGCGTCACGTACCGGCTGAAGACCAAGCTCAGCCTGCCGTCGCGGAACGACGACCAGACGCTGGAGATCGCCAAGTTGGAGCTGGCACCGAAATTTTACCACAAGGCGGTGCCGGTGCTCACCCCGCACGTCTACCGGCTGGCCGACCTGACCAACACCACCGACATGATTCTGCTGGCGGGCGAGGCCACCATGTACCTGGACAGCGACTTCGTCGGCCAGACGACACTCCCGCTGGTGGCCGTCGGCAAGCCGTTCACCGTCGGGTTCGGGGCCGACCCGCAACTGCAGGTCACCCGCAAGCTGGTGGACAAGACCCGCACCACCCAGGGCGGCAACCAGGTGCTCACGTTCAAGTACAAGATCCTGCTGAGCAGCTACAAGACGGCCGCCACCGAGGTGCAGGTGTGGGACCGCATGCCGCACGCCGAGGCCGCCCAGACCATCGCCACCAGCGTGGTGAAGGTGGACCCGGAGTTGAGCAAGGACCCGCTGTACGTGCGGGACGAGAAGCCGAAGAACCTGCTGCGGTGGGACGTGAAGGTGGACCCGAAGCAGAACGGGGAGAAAGCCCTGGCCATCGAGTACGAGTACAAGATGGAGCTGGACAAGAACGTGACCATCGGCGCGTTCCTGGCGAAGTAACTCCTCTTCGCCGCGATCGGTCGTCACGGTTACAGTCCGGAGTTCGTGTCTTCGCCCCGGAGGGGGGGGGGG
>CANJKY010000640.1 GCA_947474875.1 Gemmataceae bacterium | reverse complement strand
GCTGAGCGGCGGGAAGACCTCCCGGCTGTACAAGCGACTGGTGGAGGGGGACGAACTGGCCGTCGAGGTGAGCACGGAGAACAACGCCGGCCGGCACCCCGGGTGGTACTCGGTGAGCGTCGAGATGCTGAAGGGGAAGGACCGGAAGAAAGCGGAGGCGGCGACGTTCGAGGAGATCGCCCGGCTGGCCGACAAGCCGGTGTCGGCGGACGAGTTGAAGCGGGTGCAGCGGCGGCTGGTGGCCGCGTTCCTCTTCGGCAAGGAGAGCGTGCACAACTTCGCCGACCTGATCGCCAAGGGGGTGACGCACGCCGACCTGGAGTACGTGAAGACGTACCTGGACCGGGTGCTGAAGGTGACCCCGGCGGACGTGCAGCGGGCGGCCAAGTCGCTACTCGACCCGAACCGAGCGGTGGTGGTGTGGTCGGTGCCGGCGGACGACCCGCAGCCGGCGGGGAAGGAGAAGCAGGTTTCAGGCCGCACCCAAGCCCAGGGACGGCCGTCCCTGGGCTTCCGGGAACCCCCTTCTCCCGGCAATGGTGCCGCCGGCCTGGACCTGACGAAGGCCAAGCGGGTGGTGCTGAAGAACGGCCTCACCCTACTGCTGCTGGAGAACCGGCGGCTGCCGATCGTGTACGCCGAGGCGGTGGTGACGGACGTGCGGCTGAAGGAGCCGGCGGACAAGAGCGGGGTGGCCGCCCTGCTCGGCGACATGCTCGAAGAGGGGACGGACAAGCACACCGGCGAGCAGATCGCCGACCTGATCGAGGCGGCCGGCGGGGTGCTCAACCTGTCGTCCGGCGGCGGGTCGGTGAAGGTGCTCACCCCGGACACCGACCTCGGCCTCGGGTTACTGTTCGAGTGCCTGCAGAAGCCGGCGTTCCCGAAAGACGGGTTGGAGCGGAAGCGGGCGCAACTCCTCTCGCTGATCGCCGACATCGAGACCCAGCCGCAGAACCGCGCCCGGCTGAATCTGAACGCGGCGGTGTACGGCGACCACCCGTTCGGCCGGTCCGCCTACGGCAGCAAGCCGGTGGTGGAGAAGCTGACCGCCGCCGACCTGACGGCGTTCCACGCCGCCGCGTTCACCCCGGACGCCACCCTGGTGGCGGTGGTCGGCGACTTCGACGCCGACCAGATGCGGACGAAGATCGAGGGGCTGACCGCCGGCTGGAGGCCGGGGGACAAGGCGAAGGACCTGCTGGTGGCGGCCCCGCCCAAGGACGGCAAGCCGGGCGAGATCATCGTGTCCGACCCGACGGCGGCGCAGACGCACGTGTACGTCGGCCACCTGGGGGTAAAGCGGGACGACCCGGACTTCTACCCGCTGCTGGTGATGGACAACGTGCTCGGCGTCGGGCCGGGGTTCACCGACCGGCTGTCGAGCACCCTGCGGGACCGGCAGGGGCTGGCGTACACGGTGAACGCCAGCATCACCGGAAACGCGTCCGACCAGCCGGGGCTGTTCGTCGGATACATCGGCACGTTCCCGGATAAGTATTACGACGTGCGGGAGGGATTCCTGAAGGAGGTCCGACGCATCCGCGACGAGAAGGCGACGGACGCGGAGGTGGAAGACGCGAAAAAGTACCTGCTCGGCAGCCTGCCGTTCCTGCTGACCACGAACGCCGGGGTGGCGTCCCTGCTGCTCAGCGTCGAACGGTACAAGCTGGGGCCGGACTACCTGGGCACGTTCCGGGCGAAGGTGGGGGCGGTGACGGCGGCGGACGTGCAGCGGGTGGCCCAGAAACACCTGAACCCGAAGAAGCTGACCATCTCGGTGGTCGGGCCGATCGGCACCGACGGCAAACCGCTGGAGAAGAAGGACAAGTGAGGGACCGAACGCCCGGCCGGCGGCCGGCGTACTATTCCCGTACCCCGCCGCCCAGCCGGAGCCGCCCCGATGACGCTGACGACGAATCAGAAGCTGTACGTCGGTCTGGGCGTGCTGGTGGCAGCGGTGTTCGGCGTCACCGTCCTCAAACTGTCCTCCCCGCCGGAAGACGGGAAGAAAGACGGCCCCGGTCCGTCCGGCTCCGGCGAGACGAAGCCGGTCGGCGAGCTGCTGCGGTACGACCTGGCCCACATCTACTACAACCCGGCGGACGAGAAGGCGGTCCGCCGCGAGTACCCGGGGTACTTCGAGCGGGGCGAGTACCTGGTGCCGTTCTGGTTCTGCAACCCGAACCCGGACCCGGTGAAGATGTCGTTCCTGCACACCAGCTGCGGGGCGTGCTCGTTCGCCGAGGTCGCCGCCGTGCCCGCCCCGAACATCGACGCCACCAGCCCGGAGCCGTTCGCCGCCCTGCTCGGCGGGTCGTGCCCGCACGCGGTGGACGTGGCCGAACACGCCGAGCGGCAGCGGATGGTGGCGGCGGTGCCGGCCGCCGACTGGCAGCGGATCAAGGCGCAGAACTCCCTCAACCCGGCCACGGTCGGGCTGAAGGAGGTGGTCGAGTTCCCCCCCGGCACCCCGGACCGGCCGACCTGGGGGGTGATCCGGCTGAACATCAAGGTGAACGAGTCGAAGACGCTGGAGGCCACCATCGGGCTGCAGAAGCCGAACATGCCGATGCCCGCCCCGGTGGTGTTCAGGGCGTCGGTGATGCTGGCCGAGATGTGCGACGTGTACCCGCCGAAGGTGGCGTTCGGCGACATCCCCGACGGCTCCCCGCCGGTGAGCGAGACGCTGTACTTCTACTCGGCCACCCGCCGCCCGACCGGCCGCGGCGAAACGTACCTGCCCCCGCCGGTGGCCGCCGGGGCGAAGAACGACCCGTTCCTCACCTTCGCCCCGCCGGAGCCGATGACCGACGCCGAGTGCCAGGAACTGGCCGCCCGCCTGAGCACCCCGGCCGGGGCCAAGAAGGAGGGCGGCCCGCCGCCGGCGCGGGTGACCGGCGGGTACAAGATGCGGATGACGTTCACCCGCACCGCCCCGGACCCGGCCGCCCCCGGCAAGACGCGGGAGGTGGACATCGGCCCGTCCGAGCGGCAGATCTCCATCGCCCCGAAGGAGGGGTCGCCTGAGAAGCTCCCGCAGGTGGTGGTCACCCTCAAGACGCTCGGACCGGTGTGGGCGGACGGCGGTACGGTCGAGCTGGGCACGTTCCTGACCAAGAGCGGGGTGGAGAAGACGGTGCATCTGATGGCCGAGCGGGCCGGGCTGGAGTTGGAGCCGATGAACGAGCTGAACGACCCGAACTACGTCCACATCCTGCCCCTGCCCGCCCCGCAGACCAGCGGCACCAAGACTACCTGGGCGATGAAGGTGAAGGTGGACCCCGGGGTGGGCGGCGGGCGGATCAAGCCGGGCAGCACCGTCGCCCTGCGGATCAAGTCCACCGGCCAGATCGTCCGCATCCCGGTGACCGGCAACGGGCAGTCGTGACGCCGAGTCTTGTCTGAGAGTGGTAG
>CANJKY010000639.1 GCA_947474875.1 Gemmataceae bacterium | reverse complement strand
GGTCCGGCGACGGACCGAGACCTACGTCGCCCGCCCGTGGGTCTCGGTCCGTCACCGGACCGGACCCACCCTACGAAAGTTCCGTCACACATACTGATCCAAAAACCGCTTGCTCTGCCGCACGGCCCGCTTGCGGTCGTCGAGCGACCGCTCGTAGGCCCGGTCCTCCACCTCGATGCACACCGGCCCGGCGTACCCGGTGTCGGTGAGCGCGGCGAAGAACTCGCCCCACTTCACGTCCCCCAGGCCGGGCAACTTCGGCTGGTGCCAGCCCAGCCCCATCACGCCGACCTCGTACAGCTTCTCGTGATCGATCCGCTCGTCCTTGGCGTGGACGTGGACGAGGTGCTTGCCGAACTCGCGGAGGGCCCGAGCGCAGTCGATGCCCTGCCAGATCAGGTGCGACGGGTCGAAGTTCAGCCCGAGGGTGCCGTCCGGGTAGAACTCGAACAGCTTCCGCCACACCGCCGGGGTGCTGGCGACGTTCTTCCCGCCCGGCCACTCGTTGTCGCTGAACATCATCGGGCAGTGTTCGATGCCGATCTTCACCCCGGTGGACTTGGCGAGCGCCACGAGCGGGTCCCAGACGTGCCGCAGGACGGTCAGGTTGGCCTCAACCGACTGAGCCGGGTCGCGGCCGATGAACGTGTTCACCACCGGCACCCCGAGCAGGCCGGCGGCGCGGATCACCTTCGTCAGGTGTTCGACCACGGTGGTCCGGTGGTCCGGGTTCGGGTCGAGCGGGTTCGGGTAGTACCCCAGGCCGGAGATGGCGACGCCGTGCTTGTTCGCCAGCACCGTCACCTTGGTGGCATCCTGCTCGGAAAAGCTGCTCACGTCCAGGTGCGTCACCCCGGCGTACCGGCGGTCGGCCTTGCCCGGCGGCCAGCACATGAGTTCGACGCACGCGAACCGCTCGGCGGCGGCGAACGCGAACAGGTCATCCAGCGACAGGTCGGGCAGGATGGCGGACACGAACCCGAGTTGCATGGCGGCTCCTGGCGTGGGTTATTTCAGCTTCGGCAGTTCCTTCTTCAGGTACGCCGCCCGCTGCTTCAGCCGGTCCTTCAGCCCGACCATCTCGTTCAGCAGGTTCTTCGCCCAGTCCTTGTTCACCGCCGCCTGCGCCTCGATGGCCGGCTTGCCCCAGGCGTCGATCCGCTTGTTCAGCTTGTCCAGCACGAACTGCTTCTCCTGGATCTCCTTCAGCTTGGCGATCACCGCCTTCTTCCCGTCCGGGTGGTCGAGGATGGCGCGGGCCACCATCCCCCCCCACCCGTGCCACAGCCCCTCGCCGGTGTTCTGCCACAACTGGTCCTTGCCGTGCGGGATGAACACCGCCTTGCCGCCGTTCGGCGGGAAGTACACCCGGTAGTTGTTCCGCTGCCGCATGTACCCGTCCCAGTCGCAGGTGATGATCTGGAGGGCGGCGTCGGTCACGAACTTGTCCACGTCCACCAGCTTGCTCACCGCCTCGTACCGGGTGTTCTTGTCCTTCTCCTGGCACGCCTTCACCAGCGCCTTCAGGTCCGCCCGCTTGTCCGCCTCCTTGCCGCTGTCCAGTTTCAGCTCGGCGTCGATGTCCTGCAGGAACCCGCCGTCGTACAGGTTGCCGCCGGTGGCGGTGGGGAAGTGCCGCTTGATGAACCCGCTGTTGTACCCCTCCTTCAGCACGTACAGCCCCACCTTGCGGCCGTTCAGCTCGACGACGGCATGCCCGGCGCGGGCGGTCGGCACCCCCATCGCCAAGGCCATCTCTGAGTACAGGATCTCGTGCATGGTGCTGCCGTCTTGCACCGAGTTGTTCAGGTGGATCTTGTCCAGCCCCTTGAACTTCTGCCCGTCCTTGAACTTGTCGAAGTTGAGGGTGAGGGCGGGCTTGTCCTCCCAGTCGCGGGTGGACCCGGCCGCCCCCTTCACGTGGATGCCCACGTCCTTGAACTTCTCGTCCCCCACCTGGACGAAGCACCTGACGTACGTCCGCGGCGCCTGTTTGAGCTGTTTCAGCGTCTCCGCGTCCAGGGTGATCTTGAACACCGGCACCGGGCCGGGCTTGAACAGTTCGTCCGACGGGTCGACCTTGGCGTCCGGCTTGTCGCCCGATTTGGTCGTCTGGGCGGGACCGGGACCGACGAGTGCCAGCACCGCGAGGAGGGCGACGACGAACCGCGGCATGGGGCACCCGGGCGGAAAGGAGCAGGTGAGTTGAGTGTAGGACGCCGGATGGGGGAGGAGCGTTCCGAACCTGCTACGCGATGCGGAACACGGCCTCGACGATCACCCGCTTGTCGTCCTCGATTACCTCGTACAGCACGCCGAGAGGTGGCACGACCAGTCGGCGGCGGACGGAAGAACGCATCGGGCGGCCGGCACGCAGGGGCTCGGCTCCCAACTGCCGATCGATCTCGGCCGACGCGCTCGTCACGGCGTTCTGATCCGCTGCGTTCAGCCAGATGTCAGCCAAGTCGTTCCGCGCCGCCCGCGGCCAGATGACGCGGTAGCTCATTTCCGCTCCCGCGACCGGATTTCCTTCCACATCTCCTCGAACGGCAGCCCTTCCTGATCCTTCCGCCGCTCCTCGATCTCCTCGTCGGTGAACGGGATCTTAAACCCTGGGGGCAAGTCGTGGCGGTAGGTGCTGAACTGGCCGAACGGTTCGCCGTCCGGCCCGATCAAATCCACCACCTCGCCCGCCTGTTTGAGCGCCTCGACCAGCTTCGGGTCGGTGATCTGAATGGCCATGACCTGTTCTCCGGTCGGATGCCCCATTGTACCTCAGTCATCTTCCAGCACGGCCAGGAACGCCTCCTGCGGCACCTCCACCTGGCCGATGGCCTTCATCCGCTTCTTCCCCTCCGCCTGCTTGTTCCACAGCTTCCGCTTGCGGCTGATGTCCCCGCCGTAGCACTTGGCGGTCACGTTCTTCCGCATGGCGGCGATGTTCTCGCGCGCGATGATCCGCCCGCCGATGGCGGCTTGCAGACTGACCTCGAACAGGTGCCGGTCGATCTCCTCCCGGAGCTTCTGTAGCACCTTCCGCCCCCGCCGCTCGGCCGTGCTGCGGTGGACCACGATGCTCAGCGCGTCCACCCGCTGGCCGTGGACCAGGATGTCCATCCGCACCAGGTCGGCCGGGCGGAAGCCGGTGATCTCGTAGTCCATGGTGCCGTACCCGTGGGTGACGGACTTGAGCTTGTCGTACAGGTCGTAGATGACCTCCGCGAGCGGCATCTCGAACACCAGCATCACCCGCTGCTGGCTCAGGTACTCGGTGCGGACGAACGTGCCCCGCCGCTCCATGCACATGCCCATCAGGTCGCCCACGTTCGCCGCCGGCACCAGGAAGCTGATCTTCACGATCGGCTCGCGGAACTCCTTGATGCCGCCGCCGTCCGGCACGTCCTGCGGGCCGTGGACC
>CANJKY010000638.1 GCA_947474875.1 Gemmataceae bacterium | reverse complement strand
TCACCGCGCCGATGCGGGCGGTCAGTTCCGCGCTCAGGCCGGGCTGCTCGCCGAGCTTGTCCAGGAACGACAGCACCGAGTGGTTGTTCAGCACGTCGGCCGGCGGCACGGCCAGGAACTGCGTGCCGAGCCGATCCAGGCCGCTCTGGCCGGCGAACAGGTCGAGTAGCCGCCCGCCCTGGGTTCGCACCAGCCGGTCGGCATCCAGTTTGGTCGTCGCCAGCGTCGCCTCGAAGAACCGGTTGAGCAGCGGCGTGGGGTAGTCGGCCGCGGCCGCGATCACGTCCTCGAACCACGGCTTCTCCGGCACCCCCGCCAGCAGCGACTCGAACAGCTTCACCGCCCGCTCGTCGCCGTCGGCCGGTTGCAGCAGCGCCAGCACCAGGTGCGGGTGCCTGGCAAGGGTGGCGGTGAGGTCGGCGGTCGGCTCGTCGTCCCGCCGCAGGCACGCCCGGCACGCCTCCAACTGGTACGACTTCGGCAGGTCCAGCCCGAGCAGGTCGCCCAGCCGGTCGGCCGGCACGTCCAGCCAGCGGGCGAACGCCGGGTCCACCCCGGCCGTCTGCTTCTGCTGCTGGCGGAACCGCACGAACCGCGGCAGCAGATACCACCGCATTTCCCAACTCAGGGCGGCCGGGTCGGCCACCACCGTTTGCAGCTCGCCCCACACGGCGTTCGCCTTCGCCGGCGACGCCATCGGCAGCACCACCTCCAGGGCGGTGGCGGCGCGGGTCTTGTCCCCGGCGGTGATGGCAGCCACCCCGGCGTCGCGGACGGTGCCGGCCAGTTTCGCCAGCACGTCCGGCTTCTGGCGGACGGCCTGCACCGCCCGCACGAACGACTGGTTGGCGAACCCGCGGTCGTCCAGCGCCCACTCCAGGAACGGGGTCAGCACGTCCGCCCGCACCGCCAGCCACGCCGCCAGCGGCGGGTGCTGGAGGGCGTCGGCCGCCTCAGTTTTCGTCAGCGTGCCGGTGCCGCGGGCCATGCGGTACACCAGGTCGAACTGCTTCGCGTCCGTCAGCCCCAGCCGCTGCCACGTCGCCTTCAGGTCGTCCAGTGGGGCGAGCTCGCCCGACGTCAGCGCGCCCGCCGCGAACCCGGCGAATGGCACCTCCGCCTTCAGATCGCTCCGCTTGCCGGTGATGGTGTTGAACCCGGACCCGGTGCGGTAGCAGGCGTCCGGCAGGTCGTGCCCGTCCCCGCACTCGCACCCGACCAGCCGGGCGGTACTCGCCAACGGGTCGGCCTCGAACGTGCTGAACGTGAACGCTTCGAGCAGGCTCGCGGGCAGGGCGCGGGTGACGGCGTAGATCACCTTCGCCACGTCGTCGGCCGGGGCGGCCAGGAACACCCGGCGGTCGGCCGGCGTGCCCAGGAGCGCGGTCAGGGTGAACTCTAACAGCTCGCGGTGGGCCGGGTTGCCCAGCCAGTCCTTCACCGCTGCGTCGTCCAGCACGTCGGCCACCGGCAGGTACGGCAGTTCGGGCAGGTCGCCGGCCGATTCGGGCGCGGAATGCTGCCACAGCGGGCTGCCCCACGTCTGGATCGCCAGTTGGGCGTCGGCCGTGTCCGGCAGGTTCACCAAGGTGTGCGCGAAGTACGACTCGCCGGCCGGAACGGCGTGGGTTAACACCCGGCCGGTCGGGGTGTTCAGCAGGGCCAGCCGCACTGGAAGTCGCTCAGCCCCACCCGCCGGCGGGGCGTACAGGGTGTGCGGCAGCACCGAATGCAGCAGGTCCGCCTTCAGCCCTCCGGTGGCGGCCGTCACCGCCGGCAGCCGCAACCCCCGGCCCGGCGGCGGCGTCTGCACCCCGTCCGCCTGGTTGAACGAGCCGGTGGCGTACAACTGCTGCATGGCGGTCCCTCGGTGACGGCGGAACTTTCCGCCTGGACGGGAAAAAGCCCAGCGGAATGCGGGTTCTGCTTGCACCATAGCACGCAATTCCGCCGGCGAACGAAGGGGGTGTGAAGGGGCGGATACACGCCCGCGTGTGGCCGGGGTTTCGGCCGCGAACTAAGAACACATCGCTCTCCATACACGAGGCGGACGGCATGTCGGAACCAGTGGGCGTGGCCCTGCTCGGGTGCGGGACGGTGGGCAGCGGGGTGGCCAGGCTGCTGCTCGGCCACGGCGACCGGCTGGAACAGCGGTCCGGTCGGCGGCTGGAGTTGCGGCGGGTGGCGGTGCGGGATCTGGCCAAGCCTCGGGCCGTCGCCGTACCCCCTGCCCTACTCTCGACGGACATCTCCGCGGCCATCAACGACCCGTCCGTTCACATCGTCGTCGAGCTGATCGGCGGAACGGACCTGGCCCGGCGGGTGGTGCTGGACGCACTGGCCGCCGGCAAACACGTGGTCACCGCGAACAAGGCGCTGCTGGCGGCGCACGGGCCGGAGGTGTTCGAGGCGGCTCGTAACGCGGAACGGACCGTCTGCTTCGAGGCGGCGGTGGCCGGCGGGGTGCCCATCATCCGGGCGCTCGGCGAGAGCCTGGCGGCCAACCAGGTGACGGCCATCCAGGCCATCCTGAACGGCACGTCGAACTACATCCTGACGGCCATGGCGGACGGCGGGAAGAGTTACACCGACGCGCTGGCCGAGGCGCAGCGGCTGGGGTACGCCGAGGCCGACCCGACGCTCGACGTGGACGGGTCCGACGCCGCCCACAAGCTGGCCGTCCTGGCCCAGATCGCGTTCGGGGTGACGGCCAAGCCGCACGAGATCGAGCGGCAGGGGATCGACCGCATCGACGTGACCGACATCCGGTTCGCGACCGAGTTGGGGTACACGATCAAGCTGCTGGCGGAGGCGTGGGTGTCACCGGTGCGGAACGCGGAGGCCGCCACCCCGCGGTCGGCCGTCGCCCTGCACGTCGCCCCGGTGATGGTCCGCAAGACGGACATGCTGGCCCAGGTGCGGGGGGCGTACAACGCCATCCAGATCGTCGGCGACGTGGTCGGGGAGACGCTGTACCAGGGGCCGGGAGCGGGCATGATGCCGACCGCCAGTTCGGTGGTGGCCGACCTGATCGACCTGGCCGTCGGGCGGGCGCAGAAAACGTTCGCCGCCGCCAAGCTGTGGTCGAACCGCGACCGCGGGTTCACCGTCGAGCCGTCGGAGAAGGTGCGGAGCCGGTTCTACCTGCGGCTGGCGGTGCGGGACATGCCGGGGGTGCTGGCGGACGTGTGCCGGGTGCTGGCGGACGAGGGCATCAGCATCTCCAGCGTCATCCAGCACGAGGCGGTGGAAGGGCACCCGGAGCAGTCGGTGCCGCTGGTCATCATGACCCACTACGCCGAGACCGGGCGGTTCCGCTCGGCCGTGAGGACGATCGACCGGCTGCCGACCGTCGCCGCCCCGGCCGTGTCGTACCCGGTGGACGATTGACGCTGAAACGCGCGCCACGACCGCCAGGGAG
>CANJKY010000637.1 GCA_947474875.1 Gemmataceae bacterium | reverse complement strand
CGTCATGGAACTCGTCAAGGGCGTGCCCATCACCGACTTCTGCGACGCCCGCAAGCTCACCCCGCAGCAGCGGCTGGAACTGTTCGTCCCCGTCTGTCAGGCCATCCAGCACGCGCACCAGAAGGGGGTGATCCACCGGGACGTGAAGCCGGCGAACGTGCTGGTGGCGCTGTACGACGACCGGCCTGTCCCCAAAGTCATCGACTTCGGGGTGGCCAAGGCGACCGGGCCGACGCTCACCGAGCACACCCTGAACACCGGGTTCGGTGGGGTGGTCGGCACCCCGCAGTACATGTCCCCGGAACAGGCCACGTTCAACAACCTGGACATCGACACCCGCAGCGACGTGTACTCGCTCGGGGTGCTGCTGTACGAGCTGCTGGCCGGCAGCCCGCCGTTCGCCAGCGCGGAGCTGAAGAAGCGGGGGCTGTTGGAAATTCTCCGCGTGGTCCGCGAAGAGGAGCCGCCGCGGCCGAGCACCAAGCTGAGCACCGCCGACGCCCTGCCGTCGCTCGCCGCCAGCCGCGGGACGGAGCCGAAGAAGTTGACCGGGCTGCTGCGGAACGAGCTGGACTGGATCGTGATGAAGGCGCTGGAGAAGGACCGCACCCGGCGGTACGAGACGGCCAACGGGTTCGCGGCGGACGTGCAACGCTACCTGAGTGGCGAGCCGGTGGTGGCCGTCCCGCCGAGCTCGGCGTACCGCTTCCGGAAGTTCGTGCGGAAGAACCGCGGGCCGATGGTCGCCGGCTCGCTCGTCTTCCTCGCCCTATCGTTGGGCATCGCTGGCACAACCTTCGGACTGGTGCGGGCGGAACAAGCCAAACAGAGGGAGGCGGAGCGGGCCGACGGGGAGCGGGTGGCTAAGGACGAGGCGGTGGCGGCCCAGGAGAAGGCGGTCGCCGCGGCCGCCGCCGAGAAGGCGGCTCGACAGAAGGCCGTCGAGTTCCGGGACCGGGCGCTGGACGCGCTGCGGGCCACCACCGGCGACGACGTGGAGAAGCTGATCGGCGAGAAGCAGGACCTGACCGCGAACGAGAAGGCGTACCTGGAAGCCATCGCCGAACGGTGGCAGGCCTTCGCCAGCCAAGAAGGGGCCGACGAGCACTCACGCGCGATCCAGGCCGAGGGGCGCTACCGCGTCGGTCAATTATGGGACCGGCTCGGGCGGATGGAGAAAGCGCGGACGGAGTACGAGGCCGCTCGCGATGCATGGGCGACCTTGGCCGAGCAATTCCCCTCGGAACTGAAGTACCAACGGCACGCGGGGCAGTCGCAGAACGACATCGGCTTTGTACTCGAGCGCCTCGGAAGGCATGGGGCGGCAGAGGCGGAATACCAACGAGCGGTTATAGTGCGAGAGGGACTGGCCGCCCGATTCCCAGGCGACCCGGAGTACATCAGGGACGTGGCCCAAACCCGCCTGAACATGGGGGGGCTGTCCTACCGACGCGGGCAGGATGTAAGGGCCATTGGAGAGTGGAAGTCGGCCCGTGACGGGATGCTGAGGTTACTCGAACAAGGTCCGATGGCGCCAGATCACCTCAAGCAGCTGGCCCAGATCCATAATAACCTGGGGGGGGCGTTTGCTCGCCGCGGGCAGTTGAAGGACGCGCGGGCCGAGTTGGAGAGGGCCCGCGATGTCTGGAAGGGACTGGCCGGCCGGTTCCCCCGTACGCCGGAGTACAAGGCGGGGCTGGCCGACGCCAACTCGAATCTCGGAGGTGTGCTGGCGGGCCTGCGGGAGTACGAGAAGTCGCTGGCCGCGTACCGCGCCGCCTACGACGCTCAGAAGGAACTGGCCGGCAGCTTCCCGGCCGTACCCAATTACCGGCATGCCATGGCCCGAGCGCAGTTGAACATGAGTGATCCGCTCATAGCTCTGGGAAGGCGGGACGAGGCGAGAGCAGAACTCCGGTCAGCCCTCGCCGACCTCAAGCGTCTTGCCACCCAGTCGCCCCTCCTGCTCGAGTACCAAACCAGTCTCGGCTGTGGCTGCGCCAACTACGGGTGGATATTACTCGGCGATCACAAGCCGGCTGAAAGTCTCGAATGGTTCGACCTCGGCGTCCGAACGCTGAAGCCGATTCACGATCGGCAACCGGACGACTCGATCGTGGGCCACGAGTTGAAGCGCAACCACTGGAATCGCGCCGTAGCCCACGACCAGTTGCAGAAGTACGCCGACGCGGTGAAGGACTGGGACCGAGTAGTCGAACTCAGCACGCCGGCCGAGCAAGTACGATTTCGCGCTAGCCGGGCCACATCGCGACTGAACGCCGGGCGGGTGGCCGAGGCGGTGGCGGAGGTGGCCGAGCTGCGGACGCTGCCGGGGTGGAACGCCGACCAACAGTACGACTTCGCCTGCGTGTACGCTGCCGCCAGCGGCAAGATCGAGAACAAGAAACGGGAGTACGCCGACGCCGCGGTGGAGTTGCTAGCGAAGGCGATCAAGGCCGGGTACAAGGATATCGCCCACATGAAGGCGGACACAGACCTCGACCCGCTCCGCGGGCGGGAGGACTTTAAGAAACTGCTCGCCGACCTGGAGGCCAAATTCCCGCCCAAGCGGGAGGTGCTGCCCCCGCCGCGGCGGGAGAGGTGAGCGTCTGGCGACGGTGGGGGCTTACCGGTCGAGCGTCCGAGTCGAACCCATCCGGGGTGTTATCGGGCGTGCCCGCGAAGGACGGAATTTGACGTAAGTCGTTGGCGGGGTAAGGATCTTCCGAAAATGAGCAACGTTTCCCGGTGGGGTGTGTGCAATGTGTCCGAATCACCTGCCGGTCCCGCCGGCAGGTGGACGCGGAAGGTGCGACCGCGGTCGGCGCCACGAAGCAGAGTCACGCCCGGCTGAACGCCGGCAGCCGTTCCTCGACGGCCGGCGGCGGGGCGCTCGGCTCGGGCGATTCCACAGCTTCCGACTCCGGCACCTGCACGCGGGCCTCGTCCACCACCGGCTGGCCCTTCAGTTCGCTCACGAGCCGGGCCATCCGGGTCAGACCTTCCCGCAACCGGCCGTCCTCGACGGCGAAGCTGACCCGCACGAAGTCGGTCCCGCTCGGGCCGAACACGCACCCCGGTCCGACCAGCACCCGCTGCTCCCGCAGCAGCCGCTCGGCGAACGTGCGGCCGTCGAGGCCGAGCGGGCCGACCGGCACCCAGGTGGTGAACCCGCCGCCCGGCCACGTCGGGTCCAGGCCCATCCCCCGCAGTCGGTCGATGGTGTACTGCCGCTTGCCGCGGAATTCGTCCAGCACCGGGGCGAACAGGTCGTCCTGCGCCTGCACGGCCCGCACCGCCGCCTGCTGGCAGGCGGTGGGCACGAACGGGGCGCTCAGCAGGGCGTTCACCGCGCACGCCCGCACCAACTGCCGGTGCCCGCTCAGCCAGCCCACCCGCAGCGACCCCAGCCCGTACCCCTGCGTG
>CANJKY010000636.1 GCA_947474875.1 Gemmataceae bacterium | reverse complement strand
GCGCGAGCGAGGGCGAACCATACGGCCCTCGCTCGCGCGTCGGGCTAACAAGACGCCATCCCTCCCGGAGCCTCGCCGTGGCCCGCTTCCTCCCGCTCGTTCTGTTCGTCGCCATGACCGCCACTGCCGCTGCCGCCGATCCGGCGCTCAAGCTCACCCTGCGGTCGCGGTCGTCCCCGCCGGGCGAGCCGGAAGTGCCGGCCAGCGAGAAGGCGGTGGCGTGGGACCCGAAGAAGACGGCGATTATCGTGTGCGACATGTGGGACCACCACTGGTGCAAGTCGGCCGAGGCCCGCGTGGGCGAGTTGGCCGGGCCGATGAACGACATGCTGAAGGCGGCCCGCAAGCAGGGGGTGTTCGTCATCCACGCCCCGAGCACCTGCACCGCCTACTACAAGGGCACCCCGCAGCGGAAGCGGGCGATGGAAGCCCCGTTCAGCAAGACGCCGATCGAACTGGCGAAGAGCGAACGCTGGGGCACGGCGTGGAATTGGCCCGACAAGAAGCGGGAGGGGGTTCTGCCGATCGACGACTCGGACATGGGGTGCGACTGCAAGACGAAGTGCGAGATCCGCGGCCCGTGGACGCGGCAGATCGCCACCATCGAGATCGCCGCCGAGGACGCGATCACCGACGACGGGCAGGAGGCGTGGAACCTGCTGACGGACCGCAAGATCGACCACGTCATCCTGTGCGGGGTTCACCTGAACATGTGCGTGCTGGGGCGGCCGTTCGCCATCCGCCAGATGGTGAAACTGGGCAAGAGCGTCGCCCTCCTGCGGGACATGACCGACACCATGTACGACCCGAACCGGCCGGGGGCGAACTCGCACTTCGAGGGCACGGACAAGGTGGTGGCACACGTCGAACGGTACTGGTGCCCGAGTTTCGTCAGCACCGACATCACCGGCCAGCCGGCGTTCAAGTTCAAGGCGGACACGCGGTGAGTTGTTTCCGGCCGGCGGATGGGGTACTCTTGGGGTACGGCGTCCCACCCGAGTGCGTCCCGCACTCCCGCCGACCTCGCCAGCGTGCCATGACCAATCCGTTGCTGAAGACGTTCGCGCTGGCCGCGCTGCTACTCGGCGGGGTGGCCCTGTCCGCCCCGCCGCTGTCCGTCACCCCGGTGGCGGTGGTCCTCGACGGCCCGGAATCGACACATCAGCTCCTCGTCTCTTCGCCCGCCGCCGACCTGACGCACCGGGTGCGGTACGAGGTGACCGATCCGAAAATCGCGGCGGTCAACTCGCGCGGGCTGGTCGAACCGCGGGGCGAGGGCCGCACGCAGGTGCGCATCACCCACGACGGGCAAACCGCTACCGTCAGTGTGGAGGTGAAGGGCATCAAACAACCGGCGCCGGTGTCGTTCGAGCAGCAGGTGATGCCGATTCTGACGAAGGCCGGGTGCAACAGCGGCGGGTGCCACGGCAAGGCGGAGGGGCAGAACGGGTTCAAGTTGAGCGTGTTCGGGCACGACCCGGAGGCGGACCACAAAGCGATCGTGGCCGAGGCCCGCGGGCGGCGGATCTTCCCGGCGGCGCCGGAGAGCAGCCTGCTGGTGGGGAAGGGCACCGGGCGGGTTCCGCACGGCGGGGGGAAGAAGATCGCCGAGGGGTCGCTGGCGTACAAGCGGCTGGTGCGATGGATCGCGGAGGGGGCGAACCTGCGGACGGAGTCAACCCCGCCGGTCGAGAAGATCGAAGTTGAGCCGACTGACAGGGTGCTGTCACTGGGCGGGTCGCAGCAACTGCGGGTGACGGCCACCGACAGCCGCGGGCGGAAGCGGGACGTGACCGCCGAGACGGAGTTTGAGTCGAACGCCACCACCATTGCCGGCGTGGACCGCGGCGGGTTCGTGCAGGCGGGGAACATTCCCGGTGAAGCGGCGATCCTGGTGCGATACCTCGGGCAGGTGACGGCGTGCCGGGCCACCGTCCCCCGCGTCGGCGTCACGTTCACCCGCCCGCCGGAAGCCAACTTCATCGACGGCCACGTCTGGACCAGGCTGGAGCGACTGGGCATCCCGCCGAGCGACCTGGCCGACGACGCCACCTTCCTCCGCCGCGTGTACCTGGACGTGATCGGCACGCTGCCGACGGCAAAGGAAGCCCGCGACTTCCTCGCCGACCCCGACCCGAAGAAGCGGGCCAGGCTGATCGACGACTTGCTGGAGCGGCCCGAGTACGCCGACTACTGTGCGATGAGGTGGGCCGACCTGCTGCGGGTGGACCGCGACGCGCTCACCGCCAACGGCGCCGTCGCCTTCCACCGCTGGCTGCGGCAGCAGTTCGCCGGCAACCGCCCCTACGACCAGTTCGTGCGGGACATCCTGACGGCAGAAGGGAAGGTCACGTCCGTCGGCCCGGCCGGGCTGTACAAGGCGCTCGAAAAACCGGAGGTGATGAGCCGGTCGCTGTCGCAGGTGTTCCTGGGCGTGCGGATCGAGTGCGCCCAGTGCCACCACCACCCGTCCGACCGCTGGGGGCAGGACGACTACTTCGCCCTGGCCGGTTTCTTCACCGGGGTGACGCGGAAGACCCCGCCGGGCAGCGAGGCGGTCGTGTCCGGCGGCGGCGCCGACCTGAAACACACCCGCACCGACCAACCGGTGCCCACGCGGGTGCTGGGCGGAACCGCGGCGACGTTCCCCGACCGCACCGACCGCCGCACGGTGCTGGCCGACTGGGTGACGAGCACGGACAACCCGTACTTCGCCCGCGCCGCCGTCAACCGCCTGTGGGCGCACTACCTCGGCCGCGGGCTGATCGAGCCGATCGACGACCTGCGGCTGACCAACCCGGCCGGGAACGAACCGCTTCTCGCGGCCCTCGCCAAGCACCTGGTCGATTCGAAGTACGACCTGAAGGCCGTCACCCGCACCGTCCTGAACTCGCGGGTGTACCAGCTCGGCGGATCGACGAAGGCGAACGCCGACGACGAGCAGAACTTCAGCCACGCCCGCAGTCGCACCCTGCCGGCCGAGGTGCTGCTGGATGCCGTGTGTCAGGTGACGGGCGTGCCGGAGAAGTTCAACGGCACCCCGGAGGGCGTGCGGGCTATTCAACTCTGGGACAACAGGATGCCGTCGTACTTCCTGGCGCTGTTCGGCCGCCCGGCCCGCACCAGTGTGTGCGAGTGCGAACGCAGCACCGAGCCGAGTATCGCCCAGGCGCTGCACCTGCAGAACAGCCCGGAGATCGAGGCGAAGGTGCGGTCGCGGCGGGGGGTGGCCCGCAAACTTGCTGACGGCGAGTTGTCACCGACGGCGATCGTCGAGGAACTGTACCTGTCCACGCACAGCCGATTCCCGACGAAGGCGGAGCAAGCGGTGTTGCTGAAGCTGTTCGACGGGAAGGAAGCGCTCACCCGCCGCGAGGCGACCGAAGACGCGCTGTGGACGCTGCTGAACACGAAGGGGTTTCTGTACCAG
>CANJKY010000635.1 GCA_947474875.1 Gemmataceae bacterium | reverse complement strand
TGGTCCGCGTCCTGCTCGACGAGGTGCGGGTGGCGGTCGGCCCGTTCGAGTACGCGGTGATGGTGTCGGAGGCGGTGCGGCGGCAGTTGCAACTGCGGTCCGGGCAGGAGGTGACGCTACACCTGATGGAGTATTACGAGGGGAACCAGGCCGGCACCCGGCTGGTGCCGCGGAAGATCGGGTTCCAGACGGAGCTGGAGTTGGAGTTCTTCGAGCTGTTCTGCACGGTGGACAAGATCGGGGTGAAGAAGGCGCTGAAGGCGATGAGCCGGAGCGTTCGGGACATCGCCGACGCCATCAGCCGGCAGGACGCCAAGTGGCTGTCCACGCTGCCCGGCATCGGGGCGGCGACGGCCGAGGGGATCGTGAACACGCTGAAACGCAAGGTGGCTCCGTTCGTGGTCGGCCCGCAGGGGGAAGAGGTGCCGCCACCCGACGCTGTGGCGAAGGCGCCCGCCAAGCGGAAGCCCACCGCGGTAGAACCGGCGGGTGAACCTGTCACCGTGCCCACGGGTCAACTGATCGAGGACGTGTATCAAGCGCTCATGGGCCTCGGGCACAACCCGGTCGAAGCCCGCGAGCGGTTGGACAAACTCCTCCAGTCCGGCCAGCCGTTCCATAGCGTTGAAGAGGCACTGCAACTGATCTATGGCAAGGGAATGAAGGATGCGCGACCCGAATCGGATTGAGCCTATCCTGAACGAAATCCGCCGCATTTGGACGGCATGTCCGGACCTGCGGCTGGCTCAACTCATCGTGAACGTGATCCGTTCGTCGGAGCCATGCCCACAGATCTTCTATTTCGAAGATGACGAGCTACTGAAACGGTTGCGGACGTACCCGGTGAGCGGCTGGGTGAAAGGGGAGGAATTATGAGCCGATTCCTGGCGTTCGCACTCGTGTTCCTGCTCCCCACCTGCCTAACTATTGCCGCCGAGCCGGATGGCGATTTGAAGGCCTTCCAGGGGAAGTGGGTGCTGGAGTCGGCGACGCTCGCCGGGCGGGACCACCTCGACGATTTCAAAGGCCTCACCCTGACCATCGACGGCGACAAGTACACCGTCACCGTCGGGATGAACACGGACAAGGGGACGATCGCTCTGGACGCGGCGAAGTCGCCGAAGTGGATCACCCTTGCCAGTTCGGAGAAGGCCGGACCGTTCAAGGGCCGCACCATGCCCGGCCTGTACGAGTTCAAGGACGGCAAGCTGACCGTCTGCCTGAACTCCGAAACCGACGATCGCCCGACCAAGTTCGAGGCACCACTGAAGACCCCGCTCATGCTGTTCGTGTTCCAGCGGGAGAAGAAGTGATCGGCCGCGAAGTAGAATTCCCGTGGGAGATTGGAGGGCGGACGATGACTCGCGTGGTGACCAAATCCCGTGTTGGTGCCGACGGCGTGCTGCACCTGGAACTGCCGCTCGGAACCCCCGAAGCCGGTCGGGAGGTGCAGGTGACCGTGGAGTCGCTTCCCCCGCCGATGACCCAGGAGGAGTGGCGGGCGTGGGTGTGCCGCACGGCCGGCAGTGTCACCGACCCCGGCTTCGAGCGACCGCCACAGGGCGATTACGAGGTGCGGGAGTCCCTGTCGTGACGCACCTGCTGGACACCAACGCCTGCGTCGTGAATCTGCGGCTGGGGATGGGGTCCTCCGTCGCCCTTCGCCTCGCGGCCGCTCCGCTCGGGAGCGTCGGGTTGTGTTCCGTGGTCGTCGCCGTGTTGTTGTTCGGAGCCATGAGAAGCAACAACCCGACCCTCGTGTGGAACCAGGTGGCGACGTTCTGTGGTCAGTTCTCCGTGCTGCCGTTCGACCTGAAGTCCGCGGAAGAGTACGCCCGCATCCGATCACACCTGGCCGCCCGTGGCCAACTGATCGGCCCGAACGACCTGCTCATCGCGGCCACCGCCTTGGCGAACGGCCTGATCCTCGTCACCCACAACACCGCCGAGTTCAGCCGGGTGCCCGGATTGACCCTCGAAGACTGGCAGGTGCCATAAACCTGCTACCGACATCGAACCCGCCGAAACTGCCGATCACACTGGTGGTATGAGTACCACCACGACGAAGCGCCCGCCCGCGAACCGGAAGCCCGAAATGGCCCGCGAGAAGGTGATTGACTCCCGAGCGGCGGATCCCGACCGCCAGCGGGACGCCGCGCTGCGGCCGAAGCTGCTGGCCGAGGTGATCGGCCAGAGGAAGGTGGCCGAGCGGCTACAGATCGCGGTGAACGCCGCCAAGAAACTGAAGGAGCCGCTCGGCCACATCCTGTTCGACGGCCCGCCGGGGCTGGGCAAAACCACGTTCGCCACCGTGCTGCCGAACGAACTCGGCACCAGCGTGCAACTCACCTCCGGCCCGGCACTGTCGAAGCCGGCCGACCTGCTCCCGTTCCTGACCAACCTGGACGAGGGGAGCATCCTGTTCATCGACGAGATCCACCGCATGCCGCGGGTGGTGGAGGAGTTCATCTACCCGGCGATGGAGGACTTCCGCATCGACATCGTGCTGGGCGAGGGGGTGTCCGCCCGCACCATCAGCATGAACCTGAAGCGGTTCACCCTGATCGGGGCGACCACCCGCAGCGGGATGCTGTCGTCGCCCATGCGGGACCGGTTCAAGATGCAGGAGCACCTGGAGTTCTACAGCGTCGAGGAGTTGGCCCGGATCGTAACCGTGAACGCCAAAAAGCTCGGCCTGCCGCTGGAGGCGGACGCCGCGGTCGAACTGGCCCGCCGCAGCCGCGGCACCCCCCGCATCGCCAACAGCCGCCTGTACTGGGTGCGGAGCTACCACGCCGGGCACCCGGAGGTGGCCGACGGCCCGGTGACGCTGGACACCGCCCGCAAGGCGCTCGACATGCAGGAGGTGGACCGCGACGGGCTGGACAAGCAGGACCGCCGCTACCTGGAAATCCTGATCGACGTGTTCGGCGGCGGGCCGACCGGGGTGGAGGCGATCGGGGCGACCATGAACATCGCGTCCGACACGCTGAGCGACGAGGTGGAGCCGTACCTGCTGCGGGAGCAGTACATCGTGCGGTCCCCCCGCGGCCGGGTGGCGACGCAAAAGGCGTTCACCCTGCTGGGTAAGCCCACGGGCGGCAGCGGTGGTGGGGGTGGTACGAGCAGCTTGTTCGACTGAGGTGGTTCTGAGAAACCACGAAGATCACAACGGACACGAAGGGAAATCCGATGAGCTTCGACCCGATCCCCGAAGCCGACGAACGGATTGCCCACGAGATCGTCGGTGCGGCCATCGAAGTCCATCGCCACCTGGGGCCGGGTTTTCTGGAGCGGATCTACGAACGGGCCATGACGCACGAACTCGAATCGCGTGGGTTGTTGGTGCAGCGGCAACAGGAAATTCTTGTTCCGTACAAGGGCATTCTGATTCCGGGTCAGCAACTCGACCTGTTGGTCGGCGGGCGGGTCATC
>CANJKY010000634.1 GCA_947474875.1 Gemmataceae bacterium | reverse complement strand
GCAGAAGCAGATACTCGACCGGGTGAAGAAGGAGGGCAAGCCGCTGGAGGTGACATGGCTGGCGAAGCAGCTCGACTGCACGCCGGGGGTGGTCACCGGGCTGGCGGGGAAGGGGCTGCTGCGGAAGTTCGTCGAGCGGGTGGAGCGGCTGCCGAGCGGGCTGGTGGAGTTGGCCGAAACGAGCCGCGACCGTGAGGGAGCGGGGGAAGACGATCCCCGCTCCCTCGCGGTCGCGGCTCCCATCGACCTCAACCCCGACCAGTCCCGTGTCTGGCAGTCCGTCTCCGAAGCGGTCGCTGCCGGCGGGTTCCACCCGTTCCTGCTGCACGGCGTCACCGGGTCCGGGAAGACCGAGATCTACCTGCGGGCGATCGAGGAGGTGGTGAGGCAGGGGAAAGAGGCGATCGTCCTCGTGCCTGAGATCAGCCTGACCCCGCAGACGATCGAGCGGTTCCGCGGGCGGTGCGGGCGGGTGGCGGTGCTGCACTCGAACCTGACCGATGCCGAGCGGGCGACGTACTGGCGGCACGTGGCCGCCGGGCACATCAACGTGGTGGTCGGCGCCCGGAGCGCGGTGTTCGCCCCGACGCGGAAGCTCGGGCTGATCGTCATCGACGAGGAGCACGAGACTAGCTTCAAGCAGGAATCGACGCCGCGGTATCACGCGCGGGACGTGGCGGTGATGCGGGCGCAACTGGCGAACGTGCCCATCCTGCTCGGGTCGGCCACGCCTAGCCTGGAGAGCTGGCGGGCGGCGGTGGCGGCGGAATACTCGTTGCTGAGTTTGCCGAACCGCGTCGAGAACCGCCCGCTGCCGGACGTGCAACTGATCGACATGCGACACGAGCCGAAGACCGCCGGCCGGTTCCGGGCGGTCGGGCCGACACTGGAGCAGGGCATCCGCGAGGCGGTCAAGGCCGGCGGGCAGGTGATCCTGCTGCTCAACCGCCGCGGGTTCAGCACGCACGTCCACTGCCCGGAGTGCGGGCACGTCGCCCAGTGCCAACACTGCGACCTGTCGCTCACCTTCCACCGCAGCAAGGCGGCACTGGTATGCCACTACTGCGGGTGGGAGACGCTGCCGATGACGAAGTGTCCGGCGTGCGGGCACACGGCCATCCGCTACCAGGGACTCGGCACGGAGAAGCTGCACGCCGAATTGGAGGCCACGTTCCCGCAGTATGTCGTGCAGCGGATGGACTCGGACACGATGACCAAGAGCGGCAGCCACCAACGGGTGCTGGACGCGTTCAAGGACGGGCTGATCCACATCCTGCTCGGCACGCAGATGATCGCCAAAGGGCTGGACTTCCCGAACGTCACCCTGGTGGGGGTCGTCAACGCCGACGTCGGTCTGCACCTGCCGGACTTCCGCGCCGCCGAGCGGACGTTCCAACTGCTCGCGCAGGTGGCGGGGCGGGCCGGCCGTGGGGAGAAGGGCGGGCGGGTGATGATTCAGACGTACACCCCGGACCACCCGTGTGTGTCGCTGGCCGGCAAGCACGACTTCGTCGGGTTCGCCAAACTGGAGATCGGGTTCCGTAAGGAACACCAGTACCCGCCGTACCAGAAGCTGGCCCGGCTGATTGTGCGGAGCGAGAACCCGGAGGCGGCCGAGGGGTTCGCCACCCAACTGGCCGGGGCGTTCAAGGCGGCAACCGGGCGGGTACACGGGCCGGCGGTGCGGGTGCTCGGCCCGGCCGAGTGCCCGGTGTTCAAGCTGCACGACTACTACCGGTTCCACTTCCAGGTGCAGGCGGAGAGCAGCGGCACCCTTCACCAGGTGCTGCGGGAGGTGCTGGCGGTGAGCAAGCCGCCGCACGGGGTCGAGTTCCAGGTGGACGTGGACCCGTTCAGCATGTTGTGAGGTGCAACCCGCCGCTAGAATGAACCCGTCCGCACCGGCCCCGCCCACCGCGTGCCCATGAACCGCAAGACCCTTCAATCGCTGGCGAAAGAGCGGGTGAAAGACGCGAAGGCGCTGCTCGGCCGGAAGCGGTGGGCGGCCGCGTACTACCTGGCCGGGTACGCGGTCGAGTGCGGGCTGAAGGCGTGCGTGCTGCGGCACATCGACGCCACCGGAATGATCTTCAAGGAGGCGAAGTACCTGAAGCGGTTGGCCGGGTGCTGGACGCACGACCTGGTCGAGTTGGTCGAACTAGCGGGGCTGACCGCCACCCTCGGTCAGGCGACGCAAGCCGACCCGCAGTTCTATACGAACTGGGTTCAGGTGAAAGACTGGAGCGAAACGAGCCGGTATGCGACGGTCGGCGAGCAACAGCCACGAGAGCTGTTCGCCGCCATCACCGACAACCCGCACGGGGTTCTCCGATGGCTACAGGGTCACTGGTGAGCGAGCAAGTGGAAGTCGGCCAGCGGCTGACGGCCCGGCTGCGCGAAGAGCAGGTGCCGGTGACGATCGCGTTTTGGAATCAGCCGGACGAAGGCGGCCGGTGGACCCTGTGTATTGCCACCCCGATCGCCGACCGGGACGGCCCGTCAGCGGCCTACCGCGCGGTGCTCCGGGTGAAAAACGCCGTGGACCCGGAGTTCATCCTCGGCGCGTCGGACGTGACCGTGATCGGCGACACACACCCGATCGTGCAAGACTTGCTGAAACTCCAGAAGCAGCATCCGACCCGACTCCAAGTCGGGGGGAAGCCGATCGTGGTGACCGGGGTGGCGCTGTCCAACCCGTACCCGCACGCTCTCACGCTCAGCCCGGCTGGAACTGTGTCGGCCGGGTTCTGATGTTTCGGCAGGCCATCTCCGAACGGATGCTGGTCGCTCAACTTCATCTTCCGGCACGCTCTTTGCCTCTCATCGGGTGCCCGAAGAATTGTTCACCCACCGGGAGGCACACCATGAGCAAGAAGGGCAACACCACCATCGAGAACCCGACGGTGCCGGATAAGGACCCCGAGAAGAGCGTGGATTTGCCGCCCTACGGCAAGCGGAACCCGGACCCGATCACCGACGCGCCCGGGTCGCACCCGATCGAAACCGGTGTCGGTGCGGCCCTCGGCGGGGCGGCCAGCGGGCTGGCCGTGGGCGCGGTCGGCGGGCCGATCGGTGCGGCCATCGGGGCAATGGTCGGCGGGGCGGTGGCCGGCGGGTTGGCCGGCAAGGGGATCGGCGAGTTGATCGACCCGACCACCGAAGACAACTGGATTCGCGACTACTTCCGCGAGAACAAGACCGACCCGGCCGACCAACCGCGGCACACCGCCGCGTACCGGTTCGGGGTGCAGTCGGCCCAGCGGCACGCCGGCCGGTCGTTCGATGAAAGCGAGCAGACACTCCGGCAGGAGTGGGCACGGCTCCACTCGGACTGGGAGTGGGATCACGCCCGACCGGTGGCCGCCCGCGGGTTCGACCGCATGCGGAGCTACCGGCCGATGTGATGGGAACAGAACGGGTGAGGCGGGGGGGGGGGGGG
>CANJKY010000633.1 GCA_947474875.1 Gemmataceae bacterium | reverse complement strand
GTATGCCCTGGCCGCGGGAGTCTATGTGCTCCGCGGGGTGACGCCGCCGCCGGACCTGTTCGACCCGGACCGTGAGCGGGAGATCCTCGAAGTGATGGTGCGGGAAGGCCCGCTGGTGGACGGCGTGACCGGCAAACAGACCGCCACCGTCGACGGGCTGACGTGGGAGGAGTACGCCCAACCGCTGATCCGCATCCGGGAGATACTTGCATCATGAGCCGGTACGCCACCGCCGTCGAAGTCCGCGGCGCCTGTTATCAGGGCCTACTCACCGGCCCCACGCCCGGCCTGGCGCCGGGGTTCGTGCAGGCCAACCTCGTCATGCTCCCGCAAGACTGGGCGTTCGACTTCCTGCTGTTCTGCCAGCGGAACCCGAAGCCGTGCCCGCTGCTCGACGTGTGCGACGTGGGCGACCAGGAGCCGAAGGCCACCGCCCCCGGCGCCGACCTGCGGACCGATCTGCCGGCGTACCGGGTGTGGCGGGACGGCGAGTTGGTGGCCGAGCCGACCGACGTGCGGGAGTATTGGCGGAACGACCTGGTGTCGTTCCTGGTCGGCTGCTCGTTCACGTTCGAGGCGGCGCTGCAAGACCACGGTATCCCCGTGCGGCACATCGAGCAGAACCGCAACGTGCCGATGTACCGGACGAACGTGGCGTGCAAACCCGCCGGCCGGTTCCGCGGGCCGATGGTGGTGAGCATGCGGCCGCTGACGCCGGAGCAAGCGATCGCGGCCACGCGGATTTGCGGCAAGTATCCGCTCGCCCACGGCGCCCCGGTCCACTTCGGCGACCCGGCCGCCATCGGCATCGCCGACATCAGCAAACCCGACTTCGGCGACGCGGTGGACATCCACCCCGGCGAGGTGCCGGTGTTCTGGGCGTGTGGCGTCACCCCACAGGCGGCGGTGATGGCGGCGAAGCCGCCGTTCGCCATCACCCACAAGCCGGGGCACATGTTTCTGACGGACCTGAGGGACCGCGACCTGGAGGTGTGAGGAAATCGGCGTGACTCCCGCCCCACATTTCGGCACAATATCCCGGTCGAATCCCACCACCCACTCTCTTCCGGTTCGCCTCCGAGGTGCCGCGATGTCGAACGAACACTCCTCCCGCCGGTCGTTCCTGCAGGCGTCGGCCGCCGCCACCGCCGGGGCGGTGCTGCTGAACACGTCCCCGGTCCACGCCGCCGGGTCGGACACGCTGAAGGTGGCGCTGGTCGGGTCCGGCGGCCGCGGCCGCGGGGCGGCCGAGAACGCGCTGAACGCGGACAAGAACACCAAGTTGGTCGCCCTGTGCGACGTGTTCGAGGACCGGCTGGTCCAGGCGCACGACCTGCTGAAGAAGGAGTACCCGAACCAGGTGGACGTGCCGCAGGAACGGCGGTTCACCGGGTTCGACGGGTACAAGGCGGCGATCGACGCGGCGGACGTGGTACTTCTGTGCTCCACCCCGGCGTTCCGCCCGCAGCACGTGGCGTATGCGGTGGAGAAGGGCAAGCACATTTTCATGGAGAAGCCGCACGCGGTGGACGCCACCGGCATCCGATCGGTGCTGGAGAGCGTGAAGAAGGCGAAGGAGAAGAACCTGTGCATGGTGTCCGGGTTCTGCTGGCGGTACCACACCCCGAAGCGGGAGACGATGAAGCAGATCGAGGGCGGGGCGATCGGCGACGTGCAGGTGATGCACAGCACGTACCTGACCGGCGAGCTGTGGTACCGCGGGCACGAGGACAAGACGCCGATGGAGTACCAGCTGCGGAACTGGTACTACTACACCTGGCTGTCCGGCGACTTCCTGGTCGAGCAGCACATCCACAGCATCGACAAGATCAACTGGGTGATGAAGGGGCAGATGCCGGTGTCCGCCCAGGGGATGGGCGGGCGGCAGACCCGCACGGACAAGAAGTACGGGAACATCTTCGACCACTTCACCGTGGTGTACGAGTACGCGAACGGGGCGAAGGCGTTCAGCCAGTGCCGGCAGGTGGACAAGACGTTCGGCAGCACCCATGACTACCTGTACGGCACCAAGGGCACGGCTGAACTGATGGCCCACGCCGTCAGCCCGCACGGCGGCAAGGCGTGGAAGTTCGCGGACAAGAAGAAGTACGACATGTACCAGACGGAGCACGACGAGCTGTTCGCCGCCATCCGCGCCGGCAAGGTGATCAACGACGGCGAGACGTCGGCGCTCAGCTCGCTCATGGGCATCATGGGGCGGGAGGCGGCGTACAGCGGGCAGAAGCTCACCTGGGAGCAGATGCTCAACTCGAAGCAGGACCTGATGCCGAAGGAACTGGCGTTCGGCGACGCCCCGCCGGTCGCCGTGGCTGTGCCCGGCCGGTACAAGTTCGTGTGAGCCGGTCGCCCATGCCCCGGTTCCTTCCTTTTCTGGTCATCCTCGTGGCCGGGTGTGGGGCGCGGAGCGATCCGCCGCCGGCACCCGACCCGTCGCCGTCCGTCGATGCCGACTGGATTCGCCCGGTCGGGGCGATGGCGGACGTGCCGCGGTGGGGCCACCGCGATGGCCTGTCCGTCGGCCTGTGGCCGTCCGACGGCCCGCCCGGCCTGGTCCGCGTCTACACCCCGTACCTCGGGCATCAGCACCCGCGGATGGTCAACTTCGTGTCGGTCGAGCCGGTAGCGAACCGAGTCCGGGCACAATCCGAACTGGACGCCAGCCCGCACACCGGCAAGCCCGGCCTGATGTTCACCGCCGTCGATGCGTTCGACGGCAAAGTCCCGGACCCCGGCACGAAGGCGTTCGCCCCCGGCCGGCTCGGGGTGGAGAACGGCGTGCCCACGCTGTCGTTCGACGTGGTGACGGAGAAGTTCCGCAACGGCACCCAGCCGGTCATCCGCGTGCTGTTCCGCCAGGACCGCCCGCACGAGGTCGGGTTCCGCGTGTCCGCCGTGCCCGGCAGCACCCCGATGCGCTCGTGCGTGCTGTCGGCCACGATGGGCAACTACGCCCGCCTCCGCCGTATTCACCTGGCCGACGAGACCGCCGATTCGCTGAAGCAGTGGCCGAAATACACCCCCGACCCGCTCGGGTTCGCCCCGTGGCGGCAGTGGCCGCGGGAGAAGATGCTGCTACGGAACGGCGAGCGGGTCGTCGCCGCCACCCCGGACGAGCCGGACCCGGCCGCTGCCCCCATGCCCGGCGTCCACCCGGTGTGGAAATACACCGGGAAGAAAGCCACGCAGTTCTGGCGGACGGCCGACGCCGACGGGCTGGTGGTGCGGGCGAACGGGCGGGAGACGTTCTGGGGATCGAACACGCCCATCCCCGGTGGCATCTCGTTCGAGAACTTTGAGCTGGAAGCGCCGTTCCGCGACGGCCAGGAGTTCTGGTTCGGGGTGACGCCCGGCACGCCGGCCGAGTTGGGCTTCAGTACCAAGTAGGGTGGGCCCGGGGCCCCCCAGAGCAAAAACGTGGGCCACC
>CANJKY010000632.1 GCA_947474875.1 Gemmataceae bacterium | reverse complement strand
GCCACAACTTCGGTGAGCCGAGCAGGTCCACCGCCGTCTGGTCCGTCCGCTCTTCCAACCGCAGGTACTTGTAGAACGTGCGGAGCGCCACCAGGTGTCTGGCGACCGACGGGGGGGCTAGCTTTTCGTCGTGCAGGAACGCCAGGAAGCGGGATAGTTCGCGAAGGGTGGGTCGAAGGTGATTGCCCATCCGGGCGTCCGCCGCCCACCGGCCGAACCGGTCCAGATCCCGGCCGTAGGCCGCAACGGTGTTCTCCGCCAGTCCCCGCTCGGACCGCAAGTACTGGCGGAAGGCGAGTAGATCGGACGTGAGGGCGTCGGGGATCATACGACCAGTGTCGCAGTCGGCCGCCGGAGTGAAACACGGCCTTCGGCCCGGCCGCCGGATTCGGCCATCTTCCGGCCTGCACGTCCGGCACGGCCCGAATGGTCGAACCGTCCGGAGCGTCTCTAGGATACCGGGGTGTTCACAGCACGAGGGGCGGACATGGTCAGGCGGTGCGTCGTCGGCGCGGCCCTACTGGTCGTCACGGGGTGCGGGTTCCCGACGGCCAAGCTGGACGAAGCTAAAGGGCACGTCCGGAGTGCGCTCGAGGTCTGGCAGAAGGGCGGCAAGCCGGACGACCTGATGTCCGCCGCCCCACCGGTCGAGTTCCACGAGGCCATGTGGAAGGCGGGGGAGAAGCTGACCGCGTTCGAGATGGGCGAGGTGAAGTATGTCGATTCCGCCCAGGTGGTGCGGTGCGACGTCAAGCTCACCGTCCGCGGTCGCACCGGGCGGGATCGCACCGAGAACGTGGTATACGACGTGACCCTCGGCCCGCCGGTGAAGGTGCTCAACAACCCCATGCCGTGAGGCCGCTCACTTCGCCTTCGGGTCAATCGTCACTTCCGCAAATGCCCGGTGGAAGGTGACACCTTCGGCCGGAAGGGTGAACTGTACTTCAATTTGGGCACGGGTTGCCCCCGACGGGACTTGGATCGACGCCTCGACCGAGGCAAGGAAGCGGCCGTCGCCTCAACAGTCGCGGACGAACGGCACTTCGAGCGGGTCACCCACCGGGTTGACGCCGTTCAGAAACGTCACCCTGCCCAGCATGACCGCCTGGTCCGGGTTCACCTCGTCGTCGCGCAGGTACCGGGTCTCGTTACCGGATCGGTCCACCCGGAACAACATGCCGAGGGCCACCTCGGCACCCACGGACCAGGGTTCCTTCGGGGCGTAGGCGATCTCCGGCCGGACGACATCCCCCGGTCCGAGCACTGGGCGGTCCGGGGCAACCGGTCGGGAGCAACTCGAAAGTGCAACGACGAGACACGAACACAACATGAGGAGCCGGTGCATCACTGTCCTCGAATGTGAGCGGCCGAGTGAACCCGGCCGCTCTCGATCCGATCGGGTCAGTCCGGCGCTTTGATGTCGCCGTAGTCGGGCGTCTCGATCGTCACCCACGTCTCGTCGGTGACGGACGAACTGTAGAACCGGACGTGGCCATCTCCCATCACCACTTGAAGTCCGGACGGGGTGAAGGCCTGCGATTTCTGCGGGTGGACGCTGGTGATCAGCGGCCCGAACTCCGGCCGCCGCATGCACCGGCACCGCCACGGGCGGTCATCCGGCCACGACCCGGGCACCGCCCCGCCGCGGTTGACAAACCCGTTCCGCGGGTGGTACGGGCTGTTGTACAGCGAGCCGGGCACCACCCCGTTGGCCCACTGCGCCTCGCCGGGGTACTGGCCGCCGGTCAGAGGCGGGTTGAAGTCGTTCGGGATCGAGCGGGAGTCCACCCCGTACCCCCACGCGTTGGCGCACGCCCCGAACGGCCCACCCTTCATGGTGGAGTACTTCTCGCCGAAGATGAACGTGTTGGACATCCCGTCGCTCACCTTGCTGATCCGGGCCGCCATGTCGCCGAACACCTGCCAGTTGGCCGAGTAGCTGCTCACCCCCCAGGTGGTGTTGGCCGTGTTCGCCCACACCGGGTACAGGGTGGGGAAGGTGGTGGACCCTTGCACCCCGGACAACGGGATCTCGTAGGTGCCGCTGTCCGGATAGCTCTTGTCCAGCGGCGCCCGCAGCACCTTCAGCGGTAGCGACCGGGAGGCGTCCACCCCCATGCGGTACACGTTCTCCTGTTCCAGGTACGGCAGCAGGTGGTAGAACACCGACCCGCCGCCCAGGGTCGCGCCGCCCGCCGGGGAGGTGCCGAACATGGGCGGCAGGACGCCGTACGCGCTCTCGTAGTTGTTGGCTGCCAGCGCGAGTTGCTTCAGGTTGTTGGCCGACTGCATGCGGGCGGCCGCTTCGCGCACTTTCTGTACGGCGGGTAGCAACAGGCCGATCAGGATGGCGATGATGGCGATGACGACGAGCAGCTCGATGAGCGTAAAGCCGTGGCGCGGTCGTCGGTTCCGCGAAGTCATGGTGACTCTCCGGTGACGGGAACGAACACCTCCGTCTCATGTGTAAAGGGCGGGCGACGACCGCCGGACCCCGGCGACACGCGCCGGGGTCACCCCACCCCGTACTTCGCCCGCAACGCGCGGGCGGCGAGAGCGATGGCCCCCAACTTCCGCTCGGCCACCTCGGCCGAGGCGAGCGGGTTGTCCGCGAACGTGGCGAACCCGCAGTCGGGATTCAGGAACACTCGTCCCGGGCCGAACAGCGACACCGCCGCCTCCGCCCGGGTTACAATTTCGTCCGGTGATTCTAGACGATCCAGCTTTTGGTTCACCACACCTAACCCGATTTTCGTGTTCTCGGGTAACTCCCGGAGGGCGGCCAGTTCGCCAGCCCGCGGGGTGGCCATTTCCAGGAAGAAGGTGCCGACCGGTAGCGTGCGGAGCAGCGGCACGAGCGGGGTGTACGGCCCGGTGAGTGCCACCCCCTCGTCCCGCGACCAGTTGCCGCGGCACACGTGCAGCCCGAGCCGCTCTTGCGGGAACCCGTCCAGGACCGCTCGGATCAGCCCGCCGGCGAACTCCAACTCGCTGGCCGTGTCCTTCTTCTCACCCAGCGCCCCGCACATGAAAGACCGCCGGCCGGCCGTCGGGCGGGTGAACACCACCTCGGTCAGCACCGGTTCGTCGAACTGGACGATCGCCGCCCCCACGGCCAACAGGTCGGCCAGTTCCTCCCGTAGCACCCGCACCACGTCCGCCGCCAACTCCTCGCGGGTCGGGTACGCCTTGTCCGCCACGCAGTCCAGCCACATCGTTCGTGTCAGCAGGTACGGGCCGGGCAGGGCAATCTTGATCGGCTTCACCGTGAACTGCCGCGCCCGTTCCAGTTCGTGGACGGCCAGCGGCTTCGTCCGTTTCAGCTTGCCGAACACCGCCGGGTGCCGCACCTGATCCGCCGGCACGTCCAGCGCCCGCAGTTCCTCGGCGAACTCGGCCGGGTCTGTTACATACGGCAACAGGTCGGTGATCGGGATGAGCTGGCAG
>CANJKY010000631.1 GCA_947474875.1 Gemmataceae bacterium | reverse complement strand
TCGCCTTGAACGCCTCCTTCGGCGCTTCGCCCAGGTTCACCAGCACGGCGAAGTTCGGGTTCAGGGCGGCGTCGGCGGACTTGCCGTCGGTGCGGAAGATTGCCGTGCGGCCGGCGATCGGGTTCACCCGCCCCGGCGTGACGTGGGCCACCGCCACCCCGTTCGCCCGCAGGAACTCCATCAGCGGGTCGTGCGGGTTGAACCCGTCCAGCACCCGCAGGTCCGCCTGGTTCGGGTCGCTCGGCTCGTCCTGGTCCTGGTCGGCCGGGATGTTCCACGCCCCGGTCAGGCCGGCCACGGTGTACGGGTCGATCAGCCCAGGGGTGACGTGTGCCGCGAGGACGGTCGTGGCGCCGAATGGCCGCTTCACGTCGACCGCTGGGCCGACGGCTTTGACCTTCCCGTCTTCGATGATGATCGCCCCGTCTTCGATCGGTTTGCCCGAAGCCGTGTGAATGCGCCCGGCGTGGATGTACCACAATCCGAGCTTGCGGGCCTCCCGCGTTTCCGGCCCTTCCTTCGGGGGCTTCGCGGTGATGAGGCGGAGTTCGTCGGCTGGTGGTTCTCCGGGAGCCTTCTCCCCCCGCGGCAGCAGGAACCCGCCGTCGCGGTACGGCCGGTCGTTCTCGTTCGCCGCGTCGAACACCTTCACCCCGTCGATCCAGGTCTGCATCACCTTCGTGTACACGCTGAACGGCGCGCCACTGAGGATCACGAAATCCGCGTCCTTGCCCACCTCCAGGCTGCCGAGGCGGTGGTCCAGGTGCATCAGCTTGGCCGCGGTGAGGGTCATCGCCCGCAGCGCCGCCGCTTCACTCATGCCGCCCCGCACGGCGATCGCCCCGGTGCGGAGGAAGAACCGGCTCTCGGTGATGCTGTCGTCGGTGTTGATGGCCACCACCACCCCGGCCTTCTCCATCGCCGCGGCGTTCTCCTCCAGCAGGCCGATCGTCTCCGCTTTCCCGCCGGGGCTGTCCAGGATGGTGTGCGACACCGGGATCTTCTTCTTCGCCAGGGTGTCGGCGATGCGGAACCCCTCGGTGCCGTGCTGCAGCACCAGTTCGAACCCGAACTCCTCGGCGATGCGGACGGCTGTGAGCATGTCGTCCGCCCGGTGGCAGTGGAAGTGGACCGTCCGCTTCTTCTCCAGCACCTCGACCAGCGGCTCGAGCGACAGGTCGCGGTCCGGCTTCTTGTCGCCGGCCATCTTCGCCATGTACTCCTTCGCTTTCACGAACTGCTCGCGCTGGAGGGCGGCCACCTTCATCCGCGTGAACGGCGCCTGCTGTTTGGTGCGGCCGTACCCTTTCGGGTTCTCGCCGTTCGCCATCTTCAGCCCGCCCAGCACCTCCTTGCCGTCGGCCGTCTTGCCGGTGATCCGCATGTCCTCGATCGACTGCCCCCGCAGCTTGACGTACACCGTCTGCCCCCCGATCACGTTCCCGCTGCCGGGCATGATGTTCGCCGTGGTGATGCCGCCGGCGGTGGCCATGCGGATGCCGGCGTCCTGCGGGTTGATGGCGTCGAGCGCCCGCACCCCCGGCTGCACCGGCCCGCTGCCCTCGCCGCCGTCCGACCCGCCGCCGCCCGGCTTGCCGAACAGCCCGATGTGCGAGTGCGTGTCCACCAACCCCGGGATGATGACCGCCCCGTTCAGGTCCGTCACCTTCGCCCCGGCCGGCAGTTCGCCGCCGTCCGTCACCGCCTGGATCTTGCCCTTGTTGACGATGAGCGTGCCCTTCTTGATCGGCTCGTCCTTCGTGCCGGTGTAGATGACGGCGTTGGTGAACACCACCGCCCCGGCGTCGTCGGCGGACAGGACCGGATTCGGCGGGAGGGCGACGAGTAGGACGGCGAACGCGACGGCGACGAGCGGCAGCAGGCGGCGCATCGGGCACTCCGGCGGATGAGGCGGTCGGGGGAAACGTACCGGATTCCCGCGGCCGGTGCCAGTGCCCCTGCCATCGGTTTCGGCGTGTTGTTAGCCCGACCTCCTGCCGACCTTTCGCCCGCCGGCCGCTGCCGGTAGCATCTTCCCCATGTCCGAGTTCACCCCCGAAGAGCTGTTCGACACCATCGACCGGCAGGTGACCGACCTGCTCGCCCGGTTCGGCATCGACTCCCCGCCGGTGGACGCCCTCGCGCTGGTGCAGGAGGCGTTCGGGTACTCCGTCCGCGAGGAGGAGCCGGACGACGAACCGCGGCAGTACGGCGACCGGCCGAGAGCCAAGCCCCGCGGGCGGCAGTTGGTGTTCCAGCCGACACACTCGGACGCCGCCAAGCAGTCGCTCGCCGCCCGCGCCTGTGCGAAGGAGATGATCCCGGCTATCCTGAGCAAGCTCGGGGTGGTGCCGGGCACCGAGCAGAAGTCGGCGCAGGGGCAACTGGTCGGGTTGATCGCCCCGCGGCTGCTGCTGCCGACCCGCTGGTTCGCCACCGCCGCCCGCCGCGGGAACAGCGACCTGCTGCGAATCCGCGAGACGTTCCCGGACGTGGCCCTCGAACTCATCGCCCTCCGCCTGCTCGACCTGGACGACCCGTGCGTGATCGCCATCGTGGACGACGGCAGCGTCGGCCTCCGGCGGAGCAACTTCGCCCAGTTGGGGAAAAAGCTGACAGCCGCGGAGGAGGCGTGCGCGGCCAAGGTGCGGGAGTCGGAGGAGCCGCAGACGGTCCGAAAAGACGACTGGACGGCCCGCGGGTGGCCGATCCCGACCGGGCCGTTCGACCGAATCATTTTGCGTGCGGTGCCGGACGAGCTATAATGTGCGGGTAGCAATCCGACCCGGCGGCCGACTCCGAAGAGCGGCCGCCGGGCGTTTTCATGAGTACGTCCGCCCGACCCCCGGGCGGCGGCGGCAGGCGAAGGAGAGTGCGGCATGGCAGACGACCGCATCCCGATGACCCGCGAAGGGTACGACAAGAAGAAGGCCGAGCTGGACCACCTGAAGGGCACCGTCATGCTCGAGGTGACCAAGCGGGTGGCGACGGCCCGCGACCTCGGCGACCTGTCCGAGAACGCCGAGTACCACGCCGCCCGCGAGGACCAGGGCCAACTGCAGGCCAAGATCAACCAGCTGCAGGACCAGCTGAACCGGGCGGAGATCGTCACCACCGACACCCTGCCGAAGGACGTGATCGCGTTCGGCAGTAAAGTGACGGTGTTCGACGAGGACATGGACGAGGAGGAGACGTTCGAGCTGGTCGGCCCCGGCCAGGAGGACCCGGCCGCCAACCGCATCCTCACCTCCAGCCCGATCGGCCAGGGGCTGATCGGCAAGAAGAAGGGCGAAGTCGCCGAGATCCAGGCGCCCAAGGGGGTGCTGCGGTTCAAGGTGCTGAAGATCGAAGCCGCCGGCATCTGACACATTTCCCGGACGCCGCCGGTCGGGTACACTCGGCCGGCATGTCCGCCCCAGATATTCCTGCCGTGTACGCCGAACTCCGCCGG
>CANJKY010000630.1 GCA_947474875.1 Gemmataceae bacterium | reverse complement strand
TCCTGAGTTCACGACCCCCACCATTCGCAGCTCGATTCATATCCTTTCCCCATCGCCGGTTGCGCCTCGTCCGCCCCGAGACCCCCGATGGACGTGCCCGTCAAGAAGCTGGTCCGCCTGCTGGCCGCCGACCAGCTGGCCGAGGTCAGCAGTGCTGTAAACTGTCGAGAGGAGAGCCCAACTGACGGGCTGACGGCTGCGGCTACCTCTTCCGGGCGAACGCCCAGAAGATCAGCCCGCTGACGGCGGCGAACACCAGCCCGAGCGGGGCGGTGATGAGCGTCCACGTCCAGTGCAGCAGGGTGCCGCCGGGCGAGGCGATGCGGGCGTCGAGCGGGTTGTCGCGGTCGTACCGCACCGCCACCGCCTGCCCCGGCTCGTAGGCCGGCGGCCAACTCCCCTCGGCCGTCTGCACCGTCTTGGTGGTGCCGTCCGGCAGGGCGAACTCGACCACCGGGTAGAAGAACTCGCGGTCGATCCGCCCGCGGTCGCGGTCCGGGTCGTCCGCGTCCCGCGGCACCGACACCGTCCGCGGGGTGAGGGCCACCACCCGTCCGCCGACCTGCACCTCGCGGGCCGTATGGCGGGCCGCACCAATGCCGGTGAGCGTGGCGACGAGCAGCAGGACGGCCGCCACCCCGGCGAACACCCACGCCACTACCTTCTCCACCGGGAACGGGGTGACGGTGGGGAAATCGTCGGTCGTCTGGACTGAGTCGGGGTGGTTCATGGTGAGGGACTGGTTGAGATCGTAGGTCGCGGTCGGTGGGAGAGATGGCACTCCTCACCCGCCGTCGCTCTGCTCACGGCGGCGACCTCTCCCGTGTGGGGAAGCGAAAAGGGCGGCTGTCTTTCCCCTCTCCCCTTGAGGGAGAGGGCAAGCTCGACGAAGTCGAGCGCGGGAGAGGGGTGGTTGCACAACTACCCCTCTCCCCGCCCGGTGCTCCGCCCCGGCCGACCCTCTCCCTCAAGGGGAGAGGGTGTCAGACCCTGGGAGGTCGCCCCGGCTTGCCCGCCGGCTGGGTTACCGCCGCCGGTACTCGTACTTGTACTGGTACTTGTACGGCGTGCTGCCCATGTTGCGGATGATGGTCATGTTCGTCTCGTGCTGCATCCGCATCATGTTCGAGATCATGGCCGTCGTCTGCTGCTGCTGTTGGAGCTTCTTCACCGCGTCCAGGTAGGCCAGCTCCTTCGCTGGGGCCGGGGTGGTCTGCCACGCTGCCAGCTTGGCCGGCACCCCGACCGCCCGCAGCGAGTCCGCCCACACGTCACGCAGCTCCTGCTTGTCCACCGCGTTCAGCGTCGGCCAGGCGTACCGGATCAGGGCCAACTGCTTGCCCGCCCCCGTCACCTCGTGGGCGGGCAGGGTGCCGGCCTTGGCCTTCTCCGCCGTCGCCGCCTTCACCTTGTCGGCCGTCGCTTTGTCCCCGCCGGTCACCTCCAGCACCCGGAAGTGCAGCAACTCGGCCAGCGCGTCCACGTCCTCCTGCGTCGGCCCGGGCTTGCCCGTCACCAGCGACGGCTTCTTCTCCGCGTACCGCTCCAGCGTCCACGTGTTGGTCTTGTCCTTCGCCCCCACCTCCCGCATCACCTCCAGCACCCGCGGGTGCTCGAACGCCCGCACCAGGTCGCGGTCTTTCGCCGGCAGCACCGCCAGCCGCGAGTAGTTGAACGCGATCTCCAGCGACCCGGCCATGGCGTCCTTGTCCTGGCGGGTCCACTCGTCGATGAGCATGGCCCGCATGGTCGCCCGCTCGGCCGCGGTGAGTTCGATGCCGAGCAGCCACTCGAAGTACAGGCGGACGCAGGTCGCCTGGCCCTCGGTGAGCGGCGGCTCGCCCTTGCCGATGACGGTCGCGTCGGTCGGCACCGGCAGCGGCTTGTCCGTCGGGTTCGCCTTCCGGTACACCTCGAACGCCGCCCGGTTCACCACGTTGCCCGGCTGGGAGCAGATGAACTGGAGCATGGTGGCCTTGTCCCGCAGGCGGCTGAGTTCGCCCATCCCGCCCTTCGGCGGGTCGTCCATCAGCCGGGCGGTGAACAGGCTGCCCGAGCGGCTGGTCTCGACCGCCTTCCAGTCCTGCACGATCAGCTTCTGAAGCTCGGCCCGCGTGGCGTCGCTCAGGCGGATGCCGAGCGACCAGTCGTACCAGTCGGCGTGCTGCAGGGTGCCGCCGGCGGTGAGCGGCTCGGGCGGGCCGACGGCCAGCACCTTGTTGGCGTTCGCGTAGGCGTCGGCCACCCACTTGTCGAGCGGGGTCTCCGGCGACTTGAACGCCGCCACCAGCTCCTTCTCGGCCAACTCCTGCACCAGCTTCCGCTGGTCCGGGGTCATCCGCACCACCTTGCGGTACGCCGGCAGGAACTCGTCGACGATCACCTTGCGGGTGTCCTTCGACGTGTCCGCGTTCCACTCCTTCGGGATCTGCCTCAGGAACTCCTCCTGCTGGCCGACGGTCAACTGCATCTTCACCGCCCACTGCACGAACTCCAAGGTGCAGTCGAGCTGGTCCTTTCGCAGGGCGGGCGGGCCGGCGGCGATCTCTTTGCGGGCGGCGGCCACCGTGTCCAGCACCCAAAGGTGGTACGGGCTGCCCTGGGCGGCCTTCGCCTTCGCGTCCTTCACCCAGGCGTCGGCGTGCTTGTCCCGCAGCGCCCGGCGGTGGGCGGCGTCCTTGTCGAACACCTCCTTGAACGCCGGCAGGGTGCTCGCCTCCGCCTTCTGCCAGTCGGCCGGGGCGAACTTCCAGTACCAGGCGTACAGCCGCTGGTGCTCGCGGAGCTGGCGGGCGGTGAACTGCACGTCGAACACCGCCTCGACGGCGTCGCGGCGGAGGTCGGCGATCTCTTGCGAGAGCGGCGGGTTGCCGGGGGCCAGATCGGCAGCGTGTACTGGGGTCGAAAGGGCGACCACGACCGCGGCGGCGAGGCCGAGGTTGGCGAACGAACCGGTCGTCATGGTTGTGACGGGATCCGAGAGTGGGGGAGACCAGGGGGCGCCCGGGTACTTCGCCCCGGCCGCGCCCATCTTCATGCAATCCCGACGACGCGGGCGGACAAAAGTTTCGCCCGGCGGTGGGGAATCATCCGTGGAGCCTTCCCCGTCGGGTCGTCCGGCGTTCATATCCTTTCCCCATCGCCGGTTGCGCCCCGAGAAGCCCGATGGACGTGCCCGTCAAGAAGCTGGTCCGCCTGCTGTCCGCCGACCAGCCGGCCGAGGTGCGGTCCGCCGCCGTGCGGGTGTTCACCGAACTCGGGGTGAAGGACGCGGAGGCGTCGGCCGAACTCATCGCCCGGCTGGACGACCCGGACCCGGCGGTGCGGCTGGCGGCCATCCAGGCGGCGGGCAAGCTGAAGCTGACCAAGGCGCTGCCGGTGCTTCTCGAACGCATCAAGGGCGGCGGGCCGGAGGCGAATCAGGCGGCGGACGCGGCGGTGAAGCTGGGCGCGGACGCGG
>CANJKY010000629.1 GCA_947474875.1 Gemmataceae bacterium | reverse complement strand
GGCGATGGTGCGGCTGGTCCGCCGCACCGTGCGGCCGGACTTGCAGGTGGTGGTCATGTCCGCCACGCTCGACGCCGGGCCGATCGCCGCGTACCTGGGCGACGCCCCGGTGGTGACGAGCGAGGGCCGCACGTTCCCGGTGGAACTCCGCTACCGCCCGCGACGGGCTGACACCCCGCTGTCAGCGGCGGTCGCGTCTGCCGTCCGTGATTTGCTCGATTCGACTGACGGCGACGTGCTGGCGTTCCTGCCCGGCCTACGGGAGATTCGCCTGACGGCGGGCCTGCTCGACGACCTGCGAAACCAGGGAATCGAGGTGCTGACGCTGCACGGCGACCTGCCGCCGGAGCAGCAGGATCGGGCGCTTCGGAACCTCGAGTCCCGCAAGGTGGTGCTGAGCACGAACGTGGCCGAAACGTCGGTCACGGTGGAGGGCGTGACGGCGGTGGTGGACGGCGGGCTGGCCCGGCAGTTGGAGTTCGAGCCGGGCGTGGGCATGGACCGGCTGCGGCTGGTGCCGATCTCCCGGGCGAGTGCCGACCAGCGGGCGGGGCGGGCCGGGCGGACGCAGCCCGGTGTGTGCGTGCGGCTGTGGGACGAACACGGCCACCGCGCCCGGCCCGAACACACCGAGCCGGAAATCCGCCGCGTGGACCTGTGCGGGGCGGTGCTGCAACTGCTCGCGTTCGGCGAGGCGGACGTGACCAACTTCGGCTGGTTCGACCCGCCGCGGCCGGAGGCGGTGCAGCACTCGCTGGAACTGCTGCGGCTGCTCGGGGCACTCGGTGACACCGGGTTGACACCGCTCGGGAAGGAACTGGCCGGGCTGCCGGTCCACCCGCGGGTGGGGCGGATGCTGATCGAGGGGGCGCGGCTCGGCGTGGGGGACCGGGCGGCGCTGGCGGCGGCGTTGTTGTCCGACCGGGATCCGTTCCTGCGGGAGGACGGCCCGCCGCAGTTCCACGGCCACCGCGAGCCGACCGAGTCCGACGTACTGGACCGGGTGGAAGCGCTGGAGGCGTTCGAGGCGACCGGGCGGACGCTGTTCCCGCTCGGCGAACTGCACCGCGGCGGGGCGAAGCAGGTGCTGACGGTGAGGGCGCAGTTGATGCGGTCGTGTGAACAGATGAAAGCCCAGGGACGGCCGTCCCTGGGCTTGGATCGGGATGCAGCACTCTTGCGCTCCCTGTTCGCCGCTTTCCCCGACCGGCTGGCCCGTCGCCGTGCCCCATCCGACCGTCGTGCCCGCATGGTCGGCGGGCGGGGGGTGAAGCTCGGCCCGCAGTCCGGGGTACTCGAACCCGAGCTATTCGTGTGCGTGGACGTGGACGCCGGCGGGGTGGAGTCGCCGGTGCGGATGGCGTCCGGGGTGCGACGGGAGTGGCTGCCGGCGGAGCAACTCGTCACCGTCACGGAGGTGGTGTTCGATGAACAAACCGAGAAGCTGATCGCCCGCAAGCAGACCCGGTTCGCCGACCTAGTCCTCGACGACACCCCGGCCCACATCGCCGACGAGGACGCCGCGGCACGAGTGCTGGCCGACGCTGCGGCGCGGAACTGGGAGAAGGTGCTGCCCCCGCCGGATTCGCCCGCCGGGTCGTTCCTGCTACGCCTGCGGTGCCTGAAGGTGTGGATGCCGGATACGGATTTGCCGAGCTTCGACGACGAGTCGCTGAAGGCGATGCTGCCCGACTTGTGCCGCGGGTTGCGGTCCCTGGCGGCGGTGCGGAACGGCCCGTGGTTCGATCACCTCCGCGGGATGCTGAACTATCAGCAACAGCAGCTCGTGGACCGCGAGGCGCCGGAGCGAATGGAGGTGCCGAGCGGCAGCCACATTGCGATTCAGTACGAACCCGGCCGCCCGCCGGTATTGGCCGCCCGCATCCAGGAGTTGTTCGGGCTGACCGAAACCCCGCGGATGGCCGGCGGACGGGTACGGGTGTTGCTGCACCTGCTCGCGCCGAACTACCGCCCGCAGCAGGTGACGGACGACCTGGCCAGCTTCTGGGCGAACGGCTACCCGCTGGTGCGGAAGGAACTTCGCGCCCGTTACCCGAAACACAGTTGGCCGGACGACCCACTGACGGCCGAGGCGATCCGCGGGCCGAAGCGGCGGCCGGGCTGATGCCCTATAACGATTGGGTTCCCGATCCCCCCGCCGAGCGTGGTATGCCGAACGCCCGCCGCCTCCTGTCGCTGTTCGTCGCCGGCCTCGTCATCGCCTCCGTGGTCGGCGCCGGGGACCCGCCGGCCGACGCCCCGGCGGGCGAGCTGCGGGTGCAGATCGAGCGGCCGAACGAGCCGACGGCGGACGGGGTGGCCCGGTTCCGCACCCTGCGGATGCAGGTGTCCGCGGGGGCGATCGACTTCGACCTGCACAAGGTGCGGTCTGTGGTGATCGACTCGGTGGACGGGGAGGTGGTGTCGGCGTCGGCCGAACTGACCGACCACTCGCGGATGCACGGGCAACTGCTGACGCGGGAGCTGCCGGTGACGGTCGGCGACAAGACGGAGCCGCTTCCCCTGGCCGAGGGGCTGAAAGTCAAATTCCTGCACCCGAAGAAGACGGGGCTGACCGCCGCCCTCATCGGCCTGCTCACCCTCACGGTCATGGAGATCGTGCTGGGCATCGACAACATCATCTTCCTGGCCATCGTGGCCGGCAAACTGCCCGAACGCCAGCAACCGCTGGCCCGCCGCATCGGGTTGCTCGCGGCGCTCGGCACCCGCCTGCTGCTGCTGCTCACCCTGACCTGGCTGATGGCCGCCACCAAGCCGCTGTTCACCCTGCCGGACCTGCCGTTCCTGCACGACCCGGAGGCCCGCGGCATCTCGATCCGCGACCTGGTGCTGCTGCTCGGCGGGCTGTTCCTGATCGGCAAGAGCACGAAGGAGATCCACGAGAAGATCGAGCACGCCGAGGCCGGGCCGAGCGTGGCGAAGAAGGCGGCCGGGTTCGCCGCGGTGATCGTGCAGATCGCCGTCATCGACATCATCTTCTCGCTCGACTCGGTCATCACCGCCGTCGGCATGGTGGAGGACCTGTGGGTGATGATCGTGGCGATGGTGCTGGCGGTCGGGGTGATGGTGGCGTTCGCCGAGCCGATCAGCCGGTTCGTGGACAAGAACCCGAGCATCAAACTGCTGGCGCTCAGCTTCCTCATCCTGATCGGCGCGCTGCTGGTGGCCGAGAGCCTGGGCCAGCACATCGACAAGGGGTACATCTACTTCGCCATGGCGTTCGCGGTGGTCATCGAGCTGGTGAACATGCGGCTGCGGAAGGCGGAGGCCGTCCCGTCACCGAACGGTGAGGGGATTTGATGCTTCAACTCGCTAAACAACGACAATCCCAGACCGGGTGTCCCGGGTGAAGCCGCGGAGCGGCGGCCGGTTGTAGCCTGGGGTGACGGAGCGGAGCGACGGAACCCCAGGTAGCCGAGCGAAATGACCCAAGCCCCGGAGGG
>CANJKY010000628.1 GCA_947474875.1 Gemmataceae bacterium | reverse complement strand
GGCGAGCGCTCGGAACGTGTCGGTGAACAGGTCGGCCGCCCGCTGGTGCATCAACCCGTGGCGGAGGAGCGGCCGCAGCACCTCCGCCCGCTCCGCTTTCAACTGCCGGTTCAGGTGCTGGTGGCAGCACGGCACGCTGAGCAGCAGCTTCGCCTCACTGCGGATCGCCTGGGCGAGGGCGTCGTCGGTGGCGGTGTCGCAGGCGTGCAGGGCCAGCACCACGTCCGGCTTCGCGTCCAGTTCGCCGATCCGCCCGACCGCGAAGTTCAGCCCGACGGCCCCGAGTCGGTCCGCCTTCGCCATGCTCTTGCGGACCACCTCGTCGTTCACGTCCACGCCCAGGATGCGGGCCGGGATGCCGAGCACGGCATTCAGATAGTGGTGAACGGCCAGGGTCAGGTAGCTCGACCCGCACCCGCAGTCGAGGATGTCCACCGGCCGGCCGAGCGACCGCAGCCCGGCGTCGTCCAGCACGTGCGACAGGTGCTTGAGGAACTCGTTGATCTGGGTGAACTTGGCCCGCATGGTCGGTTTCACCCGCCCGGCCGAGTCCATCACCCCCATCACTTCGAGCAGCCGGTCGGCCCGCCCCTCCGGCAGCGGCACGTCCTTCACCCGGTTGTGCGACAGCGGGGTGTCACTTTCTGCCGCTGCCTTCCGCCGGCCGACGTGGACCTTCCCCTTCTTGGACGTGCGGACGTCGATCTCGTCGGTCGCCGTGGTCAGGTGGATGCCGCTGAACCGGACCGCCAGCAACTCGGCGAGCGGCTCCGCCAGTTCGTCCGGCCGGTAGTTCTTGGTCGTGTCCTTCCGCTGGTCGAAGTACGAGAACTGGAGGAGCCGCTCGCCGCGGAGTTCGACCGGCCTGACCACCACCCGCACCCACGGAGTCGGCCCGCCGCGGGGCACGCCGGCGAACGTGGCCCGGCGAAAATCGAGGCTGCGGAGGGTGTCGGCGATCAGTTCGTCGGGGGTCATCGGGGCATTTTACGGTTGGCCTTTCTTCCAGGTGGGATGTCGGGTATTCCGTGTCCGTCGGGGGGCGGAGTGACCACGAATGACAGCACGGATCAAGGCGGCGGTCGGGTTCGGAATGTGCGTCGGGTTAGGGTTACTGACGTGGACCGGGTTCTTGCCCGGCAAGGCGGACGCCGGGTGAAGCCCGGCAGGGGTATGCCCCCCGACGTTCGGCGGTCCGCCGAACGCACCGATGTTCGGGTATGACGAGCCGGTGTACACACGGCCGGCGGTTCCGCTGCCGCGGCGGCAGCCGGAGGTGGCGGCACAACCGCGGCCGAAGCCACGATCCGAACCGCGGCAGGAGCCTCGTCAAGAGCCACGGCCGGAACCGGTGGCGCGGGTGAGTTTCCCCGGCCCGGACGACCTCGGCATTCAGCTACAGGAAGGGCTGGACCTGCCCCCGCCGGAGGCGCTGGGCATCGAGCCAAGGTGAAGAGAATCAAAGCCCAGGGACGGCCGTTCCTGGGCTTTCGCCATTCCGGAAGTCCCACACCCAGGCGCATTCACCGAGGTGCCGGAGGATGTAGCCGAAGGTGTTCAACTGGTGTTGTCGGTCCGCGATCGGCAGCACCTTCCCGCGGACGGCCCACAGTTTGCCCGTCCAACCTCGTTCCTTCGAGATGAAATTCGAGTGCTTCTTGGCCCGCCCGACCCACTGCCGCGGGACCGGGCCGACGGGCATTTTCGCCAACAGGTGCAGGTGGGTGGCGCTCATGCTCACGCATAGCACCTGCGCAGTCAGCCGCTGCAACATCTCCAGCACCGCTCGGCCGACGATCCGCCGGAACAACGGCGGCAACACGACCGCGCCCTGCTTCAGTAGCGCACGGCTGCGGGCCAATTCGTCGTCATATATTCCGGGCGCCGGTTGATGCTTGTAGTCGCCCTCGACGTGTTCGCGATGGTGCCGGGTGCGGAACCCGCGGGGGTCACCGTACAACCACGCCCCGTAGGTGTGGCTGGTGCAGTGGAACCACTTCCAGATGGAGCGATCGACTTCCACCGCCGGCCTCCGAAAGCCCAGGGACGGCCGTCCCTGGGCTTTGCAATATAACCACACCTACGGGATCATCTCCAACGGATTCACCCGATGAAAGTCCACGAATACCAGGCGAAAGAGCTGCTCGCCGGCTACGGCGCGCCGATCCCCAAGCACATCGTGTGCAAGACGGCGGACGAGGCGGCGGCGGCGTTCGACGCGCTCAGCAACGGCGGCGGGGCGGTGGTGAAGGCGCAGGTGCATGCCGGTGGGCGGGGGGCGGGGCAACTACTCGGGTACACCGATAAGCTCGGCGGGGTGAAGTTCGTGACGAGCAAGGAGAAGGCGAAGGCGGTGGCCGACGCCATGCTCAAGCACCCGCTGAAGACCAAACAGACCGGCCCGGACGGGCAGAAGATTCAGACGCTCATCGTGCAGGCCGATGCCGAGCCGGCGAAGGAGTTCTACGTCGGCATGGTGCTCGATCGGGCGGTCGGGCTGCCGGTGCTGATGGCGTCCGCCGAGGGCGGGATGGACATCGAGGAGGTGGCCGCCAAGCACCCGGAGAAAATCTTGAAGGTGCATGTGACGCCGGAAACCGGCCTGCTGCCGTACCAGGCACAGAAGCTGGCGTTCGACCTCGGGTTCACCAACGAACAGATCGCGTCGGTCGTCAAGATCATGATGGCGCTGTCGAAGGTGTACTTCGAGAAGGACGCGAGCATCGTCGAGGTGAACCCGCTGGCCGTCACCAAGAAGGGCGACGTGGTGGTGCTGGACGCGAAGATCGACTTCGACGACAACGCCGGGTTCCGGCACAAGGACCTAGAGGCCCTCCGCGACTTGGGCGAGGAGAACCCGACCGAAATCCGCGCGGCCAAGGCCAGCCTGAACTACATCCAGCTCGACGGCAACATCGGCTGCCTGGTGAACGGCGCCGGGCTGGCGATGGCCACCATGGACATGGTCAAGTTCTACGGCGGCAACCCGGCCAACTTCCTGGACGTGGGCGGCGGGGTGACGGCCGAGAACGCGGTGGAGGCGTTCCGCATCATCCTGTCCGACGACAAGGTGAAGGCCATCTTCGTGAACGTGTTCGGCGGCATCGCCAGCTGCGCCCGCATCGCCGACGCGCTGGTGAAGGCCGGCCGCGAAGTCGGGTTCAAGATCCCGGTGGTGGTGCGGCTGGAAGGGAACGAGGTGGAGAAGGCCCGCGAAATCCTGGGGGCGGTGAAAGCCGAACTGCCGGCCATCCGCGTCGCCCCGACGCTGACCGAAGCCGCCAAGATGGTGGTCGAACTGGCGAAGTGACGCACCCGCGGAGGGCGGAGGCATGGCGACCGTCGCGACCGAACTGATGACGGCCGAGGAGTTCTTCGAGTGGGCCAACCGCCCGGAGAACGCGGACTCCCTTTTCGAACTGGACGCCGGAAAGGTGGTCGAGAGGCCCTCGCCCAGCGAACTGCACGGGCTGTTG
>CANJKY010000627.1 GCA_947474875.1 Gemmataceae bacterium | reverse complement strand
TTCATCTCCGCCCCCTGGGCGTACGTGCTGGCGAGGGTGCCGGCGAACGGCAGGCGGACCTCGGCCGACCACAGCCCGTCGCGGAACGTCTTCTCGACGCCGAACTGGTACCGGTTCACCCCCACGCCGTCGGCGGTGTACGGCACGCCGCCGAACGAGTCGTAGGTGAAGATCAGCCGGTCGCGGGGGATCGGGCTGTTGTCCTCGGACATCTTGATCCGGCCGACCGTGCCGCCCGCCCCGGGCAGGGCCAGCACCTGCTCGCCCCGCAGGATGGCCGAGTACGTGATCAGGGAGGCGGTGAGGGCGGCGTCGGTCACCTCCACGCCCATGGCGGGGTAGGTCAGCCCGCCGGTGGCGGTGCGGATGACCGGGTTCAGCCGCCCGGCGATGGCCAGCAGCTGCGACCGCTGGGCCGGGGTGAGGCGGTTCAACTGCCGCACCTGCTCGGGCGTCAGCGGGGTGGTGGAGATGAGCGTCTGGATGGCGGCGGCGCCGAACGCCCGGTCGTCCGCGGTGAGCACCCCGGACGGGCCGACCAGTTGGGTGTAGCTCAGGTCGGCGGACGAGAACGCGGCCGTGCCCTGGCTGAACAGCAGCTTGGTCCCCGGTTCCAACTGCCGCACGTCCAGCCGCGAGTTCACCCCGGCCGGCAGCGGGCCGTTCGGGTTGACGGTCACCCCGCCCGCAGCCCGCCCGACCACCGGGAATGCGGCGTCCGCCCGCACGGTGTACGACAGCCGCAGCGAGCGGGCGCCGATGATGTCGCCGAACAGGTTGGCGTTGTACGCGCGGGCGGTGAGGGTGCCGGCCTCGCTGGCGCGGGCGAAGTCGCCGGCGGCCAGGGACTCGGCCAGCGGGTTGGTCGCCGGCGGGGGGGCGGGCGGCGTCGGCGGTTGGTTCGGGTCGCTAGTCGGCGGGGTGCCGACGGGGGGTATGGTCGTCGGCGGCATCCCCGGCACGATCGGGGCGACCGGGACCGGGGCTAGCGGCATCGCCGGCGGGCACGCCACCAGCGGCGGGCCGTACAACGGGGCGACCAGTGGCCGCCGCTTGGGGCCGAACCCGCTCGCCGGGGTGATGTCGTCGGCGACCGCCGCATGCCCGGCCAGTACCGCCGCGGAGAGGGAGAACAACAGCCGACGCATGGGTCGTCCTCAGCCGGTATCACGGGAACAGTCCGAGTTGCCCGAGTTATCGGCACGACCCATCCACCCGGTCTATTCAATCTCGTGGATAATCTTCCCCCCGTCCCCAACCCCCAGCTTCACCCCAGCCACCCCCCGCCCCTCAGCCTGCCGGGCCAGCACGTCGATCGCGATCTGCGGCAGCACCTGCATGGTCAGGATGTGGTCCACGTTCCGCGCCCCGCTCTCCACCTCCTTGCACCGGGCGGCAAGCGCGTCCACCACCGCCGGCTCGTAGGCGAACGTCGCCTTGTGGTTCAGCCGCATCTGGTCGCCCACCTTCTTCAGCCGCATGTCGATGATCTTCTTCAGCACCGAATCCGACAGTGGGAAGTACGGCACCACCGCCATCCGCCCGAGCAGCGCCGGCTTGAACGACTTGAGCAAATCCGGCCGCAGCATCTCGGCCAGGCCGGCGGCGTCCGGGGCGGTGTCCGGGTCGGCCATCGCCTTCATCACCGTGTCCGTGCCCACGTTGCTGGTCAGCAGGATGATGGTGTTCTTGAAGTTCACCTCGATGCCGCGGCTGTCGGACAGCACCCCCTTGTCGAACACCTGGTAGAAGATCTCCTGCACCGACGGGTGGCTCTTCTCCACCTCGTCCAGCAGCACCACGCTGTACGGCCGGCGGCGGACGGCCTCGGTCAGCACCCCGCCCTCGCCGCTCCCCTCATACCCCCGCGGCGAGCCGATCAGCTGGCTCACCTTGTACTCCTCCTTGAACTCGCTCATGTTCACGATCACCATGTTGCGGTCGCCGCCGTACAGCAGGTCGGCCAGCGCCATGGCCGTCTCCGTCTTGCCCACCCCGCTCGGGCCGACCAACAGGAACACCCCGATCGGCCGCTTCGGGTCGCCCAGTTCCGCCCGGCTGGTCTGGATCCGCTGGGCGATGGCGTGCAGGGCGTGGTCCTGGCCGACCACCCGCTCGTTCAGCTTGTCCTTCAACTTCAGCAGCGTCTCGATCTCGTTCCGCACCATTTTGCCGATGGGTATGCCCGTCCACGAGCCGACGATCTGCGTCACCGCCGCCCCGTCCACCACCGGCATGACCAGCGGGTTCTCGCCCTGCATCCGCTCCAACTCGCCCCGCAGCCGGATGACCTCCGCCTTGCCCTTCTCGGCGTCGGCCCCGCTCAGCTTCTCGGTGGCGTCCAGTTGCTTCTGGATGGCCGCCACCAGATCCCGCTCCTTCGTCAGCCGCTCGGTCAGCTCGCCCTTCTGCTTCTCCGCTTCCGCCTTGCGGTCCTTCAACTCCTGCAGCCGGGCGGTGTGGTCCCCCCAGCCGGTGTTCTCCTTCTCCAGGGCGGCGATCTCGATACCCAGGTGTTCGATCTCGCGGATCACGTCGTCCAGCGCCGCCGGCGTCGCCCCCTGGCTCAGCTTCACCCGCGCCGACGCGGTGTCGAGCAGACTGACCGCCTTGTCCGGCAGTTGCCGCTCGGGGATGTACCGGATGCCCAGCTTCACCGCCTCGGCCACCGCCTCGTCCAGAATCCGCACCTTGTGGTGCTTCTCCATCACCTCGGCGACGGCCCGCAACATGCGGATGGCCTTGTGCTCGTCCGGCTCCTCCACCCGCACTTCCTGGAAGCGACGTTTCAGCGCCGGGTCGCCCTCGAAGTACTTCTTGTACTCGTCGAACGTGGTGGCCGCGATCGTCCGCAGTTCGCCGCGGGCCAGCGCCGGCTTGAGCAGGTTGGCCGCGTCCCCCTGGCCGGCCTGCCCGCCCGCCCCGATGAGCGTGTGCGCCTCGTCGATGAACAGGATGATCGGGGTAGACGACGACTTCACCTCCTGGATGACCGACTTCAGCCGGTTCTCGAACTCGCCCTTCACCCCAGCCCCGGCTTGCAGCAGCCCGAGGTCGAGGGTGCGGAGGGACACGTTCTTCAGCGGCTCGGGCACGTCGCCCTGCGAGATGCGGAGGGCCAGCCCCTCCACCACCGCCGTCTTGCCGACACCGGCCTCCCCGGTGAGGATCGGGTTGTTCTGCCGGCGGCGGGTGAGGATATCGATCACCTGCCGAATCTCGGCGTCGCGGCCCAGAATGCGGTCGATCTTGCCGGACTTCGCCTGGGCGGTCAGGTCGGTGGTGAACTGGTCGAGGGCCGGGGTCTTCGAGTTGGCCGACGGGGCGGGGGCACCGTCCGGCCCGACGGCTGAAGATTGCCCCTGCGTCGCCGCGGCCTCCGCCTCGTACTGATTCTCCTCCGAGTTCACCCGCGGCAGCAGTTCCTTCATCTCCTTGAACAGCTTGTCCTCGGACAGCTTGCCCAGCTCCGGCGATG
>CANJKY010000626.1 GCA_947474875.1 Gemmataceae bacterium | reverse complement strand
CGATGAACTTGTCTTTGGGCGAACGGCCGGTGCGGGCGCCGGTGAACGCGGCGAACGCCCCCAATCCGGTGAGCGTGCCCTCGTTCCGCCGCACCGCGTGCTCGACCAGCGCCGCCGCGGACAGGTTGTGGCGGACCGGCCCGGTGTGGGTGAGGCCGACCGCCCGCAGGTCGAGCGGGGGGGCGTCGGGAGCGGCGGCGCGGTCCGGGGTCATGACGGAAAACTCGGGAAGGCGAGCGGCAGAACGCCCTGAGAATGAAGGACAGTATAGCGGAACGCCCGGCCGGTAGGCCGGGCGAATGACCAATGACGAATGACCCACCAATGACGAAGGAAGGACGAAGCAACAGAGCCGAATGACGAAGGGACAAGTGGGTACGGCATTCGGGTTTCGGATTTCCTTCGTCCTTGGTCATTGGTGGGTCATTCGTCATTCCTCCGGCCGGAGGCCGGGTGGCGTCTACCCGATATCTTCACACAATACACATTCTTGTTTCACTCCAGCCCAGGTCCGTCCGGGTACCCTTTGAAGTGTATAGGTGTTTTCGTTTCGTCACACGTCCCGCACCTCGCGGGGGGAGCCGCAGTGAAAGGCAACGCCGGTCGGAGTCGGGCGGGGTTCACGCTGATCGAGCTGCTGGTGGTGATCGCCATCATCGCCATCCTGATTGGCCTGCTCCTGCCCGCCGTGCAGAAGGTCCGCGAAGCCGCCGCCCGCATGTCCTGCCAGAACAACCTGAAGCAGATCGGCTTGGCCTGCCACAACTACGAGAGCGCGTACGGCAAGCTGCCACACCCCGGCCAGTGCGACAGCACCGGGACGGGCGCCACCACCTACATGACCCAGTCCACGCCGACTCAACTGCTGCCGTACATCGAGCAGGAGAACGTGTTCCGGCTGATGGACCAGACGATCGACGGGTACGCCAAGTACAACGGGCTGAACGGGGCGGTCATCCACCCGGGGGCGCGGGGGGCGGTGTACAACGACCCGGCGTTCCCGAACACGGTCCTCGCCGCCAAGACGAAGATCAAGACCTACGTGTGCCCGAGCGTCCCGATCGCCCCGGAGCGGAACTGCCCGGACCTGTACGGCGCCTGGGACTACATGTTCGTGGCCGTCTCGGACATCGAAGACGGCCTGACCGCCGGCGCGGACAGCCCGGTGGGCACCCGCCCGTTCAGTTCCGCCCGAAAAGTCCAACAGGCGCGTCAGGGTATGCTCGGGTGCGGGAGCAACGGGGACGGGGCGACCACCATCGTCGGGGCGACGGACGGGAGCAGCAACACCATTCTGTGCATCGAGGACGCCGGCCGGGCGCACCCGTCCGCCGGCGTCTTCGCCAGCCTGTCCACCCGCCCGTCGCCGATCGTGGACGGCGTGGCGTGGACCGGCGGGAGCACCGGCGGCCGGCGGATGTATGCCTGGGCCGACCCGGATTCGGGGACGAACGGCCTGTCCGGGCCGAGCAACAGCACCGGCGACCGCACCGCCCGCATCAACAACTACAAGACGCCGACCGGCGGCCCGCCCGAGTGCCGGTGGACGCTGAACAACTGCGGGCCGAACGACGAGCCGTTCAGCTTCCACACCGGCGGGGTGAACTGCCTCATGGGCGACGGCAGCGTGCGGTTCCTGAAGGACGGCACCCCGGCACTGACTCTGAAGTGGCTGGCCGGGGCGACCGACGGCATCGTGTTCAGCATCGACTAACCCGCCCGACTCACCCCGAACGAACCGGCGGCCTCCGCCGGTTCGTTCCGTTCTTGGAGGTCCGCATGATCCGAAATCGTACCCTCGTCCCGCTGGTCGCCGTCTTGGCCCCGTTCGTACTCGCCCTGCCCGGGTGCGGGGGCGACGTCCCGGCGTCCGGCGAGACGGTGGAGGTGTCCGGCAAAGTGCCCGCCCCGGCCGGCAAGTCGATCGCCGGGTACAACCTGTTCTTCCAGCCGACCGGCGGGAAGGCCCAGCAGGTGCAGTTCCCGATCACGGCCGACGGCAGCTTCTCCGGCAAGATGGTGGCGGGCACTTACACCTATTACCTCACGCCGGGTAAGGGGAGCGCCACCGAGAAGGCGCTGGAGGCGTTCCCGGAGGCGTACCGCAAGGGATCGCTCGACCGGCAGATCGACGTGAAGGGCGGGGCGCTGGAGTTGAAGTTCTGACTCGAACAGGTGAACCGGCGGCGTGAGCCGCCTGGGTGTTCCCAAACCACCCAGGCGGCACACGCCGCCGGTGCGTCTAGACGTCCGGGAAGGCGTGCGGGGTCATCCCGTGCCCGACGATGCTGCACGCGGCGATGGCGTGCAGCCCCAACTCTTTCGCCTTCGCCAGCACCTCGGCCGACTCCGCCCCGGGGTTGAACCACACCTCATTGACCGGCGTGGGGGCGAACGTCGAAAGGGCCGCCAGCCCAGCCTTCGGGTTCAGGTACACGCTCACCACGTCCAGTCGCGGCTCCGGCACGTCCGCCACGCTGCGGTACACCGGCAGCCCCTCCACACTCGTCTCGGTCGGGTGGATCGGGTACACCGTCCAGCCGGCGGCCTGGAACGCGCGGACGCACTTGTTGCCGAACTTGCGGCGGTCGGCCGAGGCGCCGACGACGGCGATGGTTTTCATGCGGACAGGATAGCTGGCGAGGGGAAGTGCGGCACCAAACCCGGCCAGGGGAAGGGGGCCGGGGCGGGCGTGGGGAAGCCGGGAATTTACCCGGCCGTCCCGGTGGTGGGCGTGGCGGCGATCTGCGGCTTGGCGCCGTGGATGGCCTCGTACACCTCTTCGCGGTGGACGGCCACGTCCCGCGGGGCGACGATCCCCAACCGCACCTTGTCCCCGCGGACTTCCACCACGGTGATGACGATGTCGTTGTTGATGACAATCGACTCGTTCTTTTTCCTGGACAGAACCAACATGGGTGCCTATCCTTCGGGACTCATTGACCCCGCCGACGATCCGATCGCTCGCGGGTGCCAGGCTCGAACCCATTCAATGGGGCTGGTTCGGGTGTTGGCGGCCGGAGGCGGGAGTCTCGGTCCCTCATCTCTCAATGTAAAAGTGGGGAATTTGCGTAGTCAAGTGGCGTTCGGGCGCAGGCTCAGGTTTTGCGTGGGAGAGGAACCGATTCGTGGTCACAACGGGTGACGGCTTCAGACGCCATTTCTGGTTTATTTTCAGCGATTTTTCAGTGTATGTGAGTTGAGCGGACGGTCCCGTTTTTGCCGTCTACCCGGTTTCGCCCCGCCCTGCGAATTTCATCATTCCTTCAGGCACGGACACTTGGTGGTTCGGTTACCACCCATTCGCTGACTAGTTGATCATACCGTGATGCGTGTGATTTGATCTCGAACCGGCGCCGGTGTTTGTCCAGGATTTCGATCCGCACGTCTAGACGCTCGGCCGGTAGTGCCTCGGGGAACCGGTCGGCCCATTCGATCAGGCACACCCCGTCGCCGTGGAAGTATTCGTCGGTGCCCAGGTCGGT
>CANJKY010000625.1 GCA_947474875.1 Gemmataceae bacterium | reverse complement strand
TCCTGGTGATCGAGGACGAGAACGAGATCGCCGACTTCGTGGTCCGCGGTCTCCGGGAGGAAGGGTACGCGGTCGAGCGGGCGGCGGACGGGGAGGCCGGGTGGCACCACCTGAAGACCACCACCTGGGACGTGGTGCTGCTCGACTGGTGGCTGCCGGGCACGGACGGGCTGGCCCTGCTGCAACGGTTCCGCCAGGCCGGGCACGCCACCCCGGTGCTCATGCTGACCGCCCGGGATGCGGTGGCCGACCGGGTGCGGGGGCTGGATGTTGGGGCGGACGACTACCTGTGCAAGCCGTTCGCGTTCGAGGAGCTGCTCGCCCGCGTCCGCGTCATGGCCCGCCGCCGGGCACGCGCCGCCGGCACCACGGTCGGCCACGCGGACGTGACCGCCGACCTCGCCACCCAGCGGGTCGAGCGAGGTGGGCAGCCGCTCGACCTGACGGCCAAGGAGTACGCCCTGCTGGTGTTCTTCCTGCGGCACCCGGGCGAGGTGTTGAGCCGCACCCGCATCTACGAGCAGGTGTGGGACGAGCGGTACGACGGCCTGTCGAACACCCTCGAAGTGCACGTCATGGAGCTCCGCAAGAAGCTGGAGGCCCGCGGCCCCCGGCTGATCCACACCCTGCGGAACCGCGGCTACCGGTTCGGCCCCGAGGCGGGGGGCGAGGCGTGACCCTGACCACCCGCCTGACGGTGATCGCCCTCGCCGCCCTGGCCGTGGTGCTGGCCGGGTTCTCGACCGCCCTGTACCTCGTCGCCCGTGACCACCTGCACCGCCGGGCCGACGAGCGGCTGGCCGCCGCCGTGGGCGTGCTGGTCGCCGCCGCCGAGGTCAAGCCGGACGGGGTGGAGTGGGAACCGGAGGAGCGGCGGCTGCTGGTGGGGCCGGGGGCCGGCGGGGATGGGGTGGTGTGGTCTGTCACGGACCCGGACGGGAAGCCGGTGGACCGGGCGGTGCCGGCGGACGCCGCCGACTTCCTGGCCGACGCCGCGGCCCACCTGCGGGAGACGCAGCGGCCCGCCAAGAAGGTGCGGTGGCAGGCGGGCCGGTGGCTGGTGCGGCAGGAGCGGGTGGAGGCGGCGAACCCGGTCCTGCCGTTCGCCCCCGACCCCGAGACGGGGCACAAGTACCCCGCCCTGGTGGTGACGGCGGGCACGTCCCTGGAACCCGTCCGGGCCACCCTGCGGGAACTGGCCGCGGTGCTCGCCGGGGTGTCGCTGGCGGTGTGGGCGGTCGCCGCGGCCGCGGGGCGGGCCGTGTGCCGGTGGGCGTTGCGGCCCGTCACCCGGATGGCGGACGCGGCCCGCGGCATGACCGCCGCCGACCTCGGCGTCCGGCTGCCGGTGGCCCCGGCGCGGGACGAGTTGGCCGACCTGGGGGCGGCGTTCAACGCCCTCCTGGGGCGGGTGGCGGAGGCGTTCGAGCGTCAGCGGGGGTTCACCGCCGAGGCGTCCCACCAACTCCGCACCCCGCTGACGGCCCTGCTCGGCCAGGTGGAGGTGGCCCTGCGGCGGGAGCGGGACGGGGAGGAGTACCGGCGGGTGCTGGGGTCGGTCCGCCGGCAGGCCGACCGGCTCCGCAAGGTGGTCGAGGCCCTCCTGTTCCTGGCCCGGTCGGACGCCGACGCCGGGCTTCCGAACCGGGAGGTGATCGACCTCGGGGCGTGGCTGCCCGAACACGTCCGCACCGGCTGGGCCGACCACCCGCGGTTCGCGGACATCCGGGTGGAGGCGGCCGCCGCTCCGGCGGACGTGCACCCGGTGCTGCTCGGGGAACTGGTGGACGCGCTGGTGGACAACGCCTGCAAGTACAGCCCGCCGGGCACCCCGGTCACCGTCCGGGTCGGCCCGGTCGGATCGTCGGTCGAGGTGTCGGTCGAGGACGCCGGGGTCGGGGTGGGCGAGGCGGACGCGGCCCGCATCTTCGAGCCGTTCGTCCGGTCGCCCGAGGCCCGCCGCCGGGGGGTGGACGGGTCGGGGCTGGGGCTGGCGGTGGCGAAGCGGATCGCGGACGCCCACGCCGGTGTGCTCGGCGTGTCGAGTGTGGCCGGGTACGGAAGCCGTTTCGCCCTCCGGCTGCCCAGTGCCGCGAGGCTCCGCCAATCACCTGATAGCGAGCCCGAGCCTCAGCATCTGCCGCAGGCGGACACCGCCCCGGCGAACTGATCCCCGCACCCGGCCGGCCCCCGGACTGGCGGGGTGTTGGTGTGACGGGCGGCGGGCGGGGCACCCGCGACTCGCCGGCCAGGTACGAGGTGCTGACGCGGGACTGGGCGGTGGTGGGCCCGATGCTCCGCTGGCGGATCGGGCGGTTGCTGTCGGAGACGACCACCCGCACTTCCACGGCATCCGGCGGTGAGTAGAGGGGCGTACACCGGTCCGCCCGTCTGTCACTACTCCCGCCGCGGGGCGGGCAGAACTTCGCGGGGGAACTTCGCCCGCAGGTCGCGGTATCTCGCCGCCTCGGCCGGCTTGTTCGTGGCGGTGTACAACTCGACCAGCCGGTCGAGTGACGCCGGGACCCGGTTGCGGCTTTGCGGCGGGATGGCCGTCTCGCGGGCTTTCATCCCCTCGTACCCCTTGACCAGCAGCGGCTCGGCGTCGCCGTACTTCTTCTGGCCCAGCAGCGCCCCGCCGAGCAGCGACTGGGTGTTGAATGTGCTCCAGAGGTCGGGTTGCTCCTTCTGGCGGATGGCCAGGCATTCGCGCAACATCGCCTCCGCCTCCGCGGACGCCCCGATCTCCAGCAGGATCGGCCCGGCCGCGCTCAACGTGGTTGCCAGCGGGGTCCCGCCCGGGCGGTTCCGGGCGCGGCTCGCGGCGACGAACTCCAGGACGGTCGCCTTCGCCTTCTCGTGCTGCCCGGCACCCGCCTGCGCCTGGGCCAGGTCGCGGTGCAAGTACTCCAGTTGCGACGGGAGCCACCCGTCGGCGTCTCGGGAGCGGGCGACGGCGGCGGCGAGCAGGTCCACCGCGTCCCGCGGGCGGCCGCCGTCGATGTAGTTCCGGCCCAGGCTCCCGACCGCGCTCAGGATGTTCGGGTCGCTCGGGTCGGCGGTCGCGGTGGCCCGCTTCACCAGTTCCTCGTACAGCGGAATGGACTTGTCGAACCGCCCGGGAACGACACGCCGGCGACGGCCGCCCCGCTGAGCGGCAGCACCAGCCTGAGCGTCACCGCCGACATCACCACCGCCGCCGACGCCGACTACTACTCGTTCGTCGTCCTCGCAGGGTCGGACAAGGCGAAGGTGCGGCTGTACACGTCCGGGGAGAGCCTGCTCGTCGGCCAGATCCAGGTGCTCGACGCCACCGGGAACGTGCTCAAGTCCGCCGTCACCACCGACCCGACCAGCGGCGACCTGAAGATCGACGTCGACAAACTGACGGCCGGGGCCAGGTACTACGTGCGGGTGTCGTCGGCCGCCGCCGACGGGTTTGGGGTCGGTGCGTACCAGTTGAAGGTCGGGTTCAAGGACGAACCGAACG
>CANJKY010000624.1 GCA_947474875.1 Gemmataceae bacterium | reverse complement strand
GTTCTCCGGGGCAGCCGGCCAGCCCGCCCCTCTTAAACCCGGGCCGGGACCGCCCCCGCTCCCAGGAACGCCGCCCGGCACGTCACCCCGCTCCGCGCTGGCGGGTGGCCCAGTCCTCCGGGGTGACGATCACCTCGCGGGCGTTGCTGCCGTTGTACCCGCCGACGATGCCGTCCTCGGCCATGAAGTCGATCAGCCGGCTGGCCCGGCCGTAGCCGATGCCGAGCGCTCGCTGGAGCAGGCTGGTACTCCCCCGCTGCTCGCGGATGACGATCTCGATAGCTTGCTCGTACATCGGGTCGCGGTCGCGGAGCTTGTCGCCCAGGTCGCCGCCGGCCCCGCCGTCGGTCGTCTTCAGGTTCAGCAGTTCGGCCTCGAAGTTCGGCTCGTACTGGGCCAACTCGCCCGTCACCCGCTCGATCTCCCGGTCGTCCACGAACGCCCCCTGCCCGCGGATGATGGTGCTGGTGCCGGGCTGGAGGAACAGCATGTCGCCCATGCCGAGCAGCTTCTCGGCGCCCTTCTCGTCCAGCACCACCGCGCTGTCGGCGCGGCTGGCCACCTGGAAGCAGACGCGGGCCGGCAGGTTCGACTTGATCAGGCCGGTGATCACGTCCACCGTCGGCTTCTGCGTGGCCAGGATGAGGTGGACGCCGGCCGCCCGGCTCTTTTGCGCCAGCCGGATGATGTGGCTCTCCACCTCCTTCTTCATCACCATCAGCAGGTCGCCCACCTCGTCGATGACCAGCACGATGTACGGCAGCCGCCGCGGGATGGCCTTCCGCTCGTCCTCGTTCGCCGGGTCGATCCGCCGCAGCAGCTCGTCCCAGCTCAGTTCGTTGTAGCTGGCGATGTTCCGCACCCGCGCCCGCCGCAGCAGCTCGTACCGCTCCTCCATCTTGTCCACCGCCCACGCCAGGATGGCCTCCGCCTTCTTGTCGTCCGTCACCACCGGGTGCATCAGGTGCGGGATGCGGGCGTAGTCGGAGAACTCCACCTTCTTCGGGTCGACCAGGATGAGCCGGCACTCGTCCGGCGTGCGGGTGAGCAGGAAGCTGTGGATGATGGCGTTCAGGCACACGCTCTTGCCGGTGCCGGTGCGGCCGGCGATGAGCAGGTGCGGCATGGTGGCCATGTCGTACACCAGCGGGCGGCCCTCCACGTCCTTGCCCAGGAACACCGGCAGCTTGAACTTGGCCGTCTTCGCCACCGTCGCCTGGATGAGCTCCTTCAGCCGCACCGTCTGGCGGTGGTCGTTCGGCACCTCGATGCCGACGGTGGTGCGGTTGGGCAGGGGGGCGACGATCCGCACGCTCGGCACGCCCAGGTTCAGGGCCAGGTCGTCGGCCAGGGTCGTCACCTTGTTCAGCCGCAGGCCGGTCTCCAGCGCCACCTCGTACTGGGTGATGACCGGCCCGGTGTGGATGCCCACCACCTTCACGTTCAGCCCGAAGTCGGTGAACGTCTTCTCGAGCAGGGTGGCCCGCTCCCGCAACTTCTGCTCGCGGTCCTCCGCCGGGAACGGGTCGGGGTCGGCGAGCAGCGACAGGGGCGGGATCTCGTACCCGGGCGGCGGGTCGGACGGCGGCTCGTCTTCGAGACCCGAGGTGAACGCGTCGTCCTCTGTCGACACCAGCCGCAGCGGCGGCGGGGTGTCCTCCGACGGGTCACTCGCATCCGCGTCGGCCGACAGTTCGGTGTGGCGGACGATGGGCACCGGCTCAGCCGGCGGCGGCAGTTCGGTGTGCCGGGTGATCGGGATGTCCTCGGTCGGCGTGGGAGCCGGCAAAAGCGGCAGCGGCTCGGACGATGGCGTGGTCGGGGGTGCGGGTGGGGTCGGTCGGGCCGGCTTCGTCGCCACCCGCTTGCCCACCGCCGCGAACCCGGCCAGCACCTTGTCCCCGCCGACGGCGACGAGATCGTTCCCCTTCCGCGCTCCGACGGCCACCTTCCGCACCGCGACCCACACCACCCGGCCGATTGCTCGCAGCACGTTGTCCATCGTCAGGAACAGGCCGGCGACCACGACGACGACGACGACCACGGCCGGCAGCGGGGCGGGCAGCGCGTCTTGTAGCTGGAACCGCCCCCACGCCCCGACCGACCCGCCGGGTCCGTACACCGCCACCTTCGGCAGCGGCACGCGGTCGGCGAGCAGATCCGCCCCGACCGCCGCACACGCGGTCAGGAGCAGCCAGCCTGTAGCCCGCGCCGTCAGCCGGCGCCAGCCGCGGTTTGCCACATACAACACGACCCAGGCGAGCCAGCCGGCCAGCAGCACGACGCTCGCCCAGCCGAGGGCGTTCAGCACCCACCCGGCGAGCGTGTCGCCGGCCGGCCCGAGCAGGTTCTCTGAGGGGAGAATCGGCGGGCCGCTGAACAGGGCCACGGCCAGCAGTCCGCCGGCGATCAACAGGGTGAGGGCAACGGCGTCGAGCCGGCGACGCGGGGTGGGCATGGCCGCAAACTCCAGTCCGAACAAACTGACTTCGGTGCTATTGTGGCCCGTCGGCCGATCGGACTGAAGTGAAACTGGGGCGAGCCTGGGGCCGGGGGCGGGCCGGGAGGCGGAATAATCGGAACCGGGGGTGGCGATGCTGCACGTCGCGCTGTGGGAGCCGGAAATCCCACCGAATACCGGCAATGTGGCTCGGCTGTGCGCGGCCACAGGTGCGCGGCTGCACCTGATCGGCCGGCTTGGGTTCCGCACCGACGACAAAAGTCTGAAGCGGGCCGGGCTGGACTACTGGCACGCGGTGGACGTGGTGCGGCACGTCACGTGGGAGGATTTCGAAGCAGCAACTCAAAGCCCACGGACGGCTGTCCATGGGCTATCCGGGCTGTGGCTCGTCGACAACCCGGCCCCGACGCCGTACACACGCGCCGCTTTCGCCAACGGTGACGTGCTGCTGTTCGGGTCGGAAACGAAAGGCCTGCCGCCCCACCTCCGCGAGCGGTTCGCCGCCCGCTTGATCGGCATCCCCATGTCGACCGGCAACGTCCGCAGCCTCAACCTGGCTACCGCCGTCGGCGTCGTGCTGTACGAGGCGCTGCGGCAAATCGAAGGGTGGTGAGGGCCGGTCCGCTTCAAGCGGTGGCGACCCGGCGACCGATCAGTGTGGCGTCACCGAGCGTCGCACCCGGAGTCGCGGATGTCCGTCGTCGTCCCCGCCCCGCCGTCGGTCGTCGCGTTCGCCACCCTGGACGACCTGGCCGCGTTCGTCCACCTCACCCTCTGCCAGCTCGACCACCTGGAGCCGACGCAGACCCCGCTCCGCCGGGTGCCGCTCACCCGCCACCGCAAGCCGTGCGGGCTGGTGTTCCACGTCGAAGGCCCGCGGCTGCTCCGCACCTCCGCCGTGTGGTCCGCCGACGACAGCCGCATCATCTTCTACAACTCGACCGGCGAGCGGGTGCGGGAGGTGCGGCTGAGCGAAGCCCCGGACCCGGCCGAGACGGGGAAGCGGGCGGCGTGAGCAGTCGGTAACATACCCCCCAC
>CANJKY010000623.1 GCA_947474875.1 Gemmataceae bacterium | reverse complement strand
GGCCCGAGCCACTGCGGCCAGTCGTCGGCGTAGACGGGTAGCGCGAGAGATGCCGAGATGAGGGCGAGAAGCCAGCGGTGCATGGAGAATCCTTCGCGGATGGTCGAATAAGTAGTAGGCACACTCCGTGTGCCGTTCTGAATGACGGCACACGGAGTGTGCCTACTACTTATTGAAACAGCTTCGCGATCGGCTCCCCCGTCGCCACCTGGTACGGGCGGTTGGCCGGGTCGGTGTAGTGACCGGCCGGATCAATCCCGAGTGCGTGAAACAGCGTGGCCGTCAGGTCGCCGGGTGACACCGGGTTGGCCTGTGGGTACGCCGCGTGCCGGTCACTAGCCCCGTACACCGCCCCACCGGTGATCCCGGCACCGGCCAGCACCACCGAGTAGCATCCGGCCCAGTGCTTGCGACCGGGGGTGGTGCCGTCGAAATTCTTCTCCAGCGCCACCCGTGGGGCGCGGCCGAACTCGCCCATGCACACCACCAGCGTGTCCTTCAGCAACCCGCGGTCGTGCAGGTCTTGCAGCAGCACCGAGAATGTCTGGTCGAACCGTGGTAGTAGGTGGTCCTTCATCGCTGTGAAGATGTCGTTGTGCGTGTCCCACCCGTACTCGTCGGTGGTGTGCGGGTACTTGTCCTGCCCGCGGATGGTATGGTTGAAGAACGCCGTCGTCCACGGCACCCCGGCCTCCACCAGCCGGCGGGCGAGCAGGCACGTCTGCCCGGCACGGTAGCGGCCGTAGGCGTCGCGCACCTTCTCCGGCTCGCGGGTCAGGTCGAATGCCTCCCGCACCCGTTGCGTGTTCAGCAGGTCGAACGCCGTCCGCCGCTGCTCGTCGAACGCGGTCAGCGAGCGGCGGTCGAGGCCGTCGAGCAGCCCGCGCTTGGCGGTGAACGTCTCGCCGGCCGGCGGGGTCAGCCCGCTCACGAACTCGCCCGCCCGCTCCGGGTCGCCGATCGTTAGCGGGTCGCACCCGTGGCCGAGCAGCCCACCTGTGTTGCCGGGGCCGGTGAGCTCGGGCAGTAGGATCGGCCCGTTCAGGTGGACCGCCGCCCGCGGGAACTTGTCGCTCGGCCGCACCCGCTGCACGATTGCCCCGAGGGTGGGGAAGTCCGTCGGCGACGCGGCCGGGTTACTCGACTTCCGCGGGTGGAACTGGCCGGTGAGGGCGAGGTAGCACGCCGACCCGTGGTCCACGTCGTCGTGGGTGACGGACCGCACCACCGCGTACTTGTCGCTCAGCGCCGCCAGTTTCGGCAGGTGTTCGGTGATCCGCAGCCCAGGCGTCTTGGTTGCGATCGACCCGAACGCCCCGCGGATTTCCTCCGGCGCGTCCGGCTTCGGATCCCACGTCTCGAACTGGCTCTGCCCGCCACTGGCGAACACCACCAGCACCGACTTCGCCCGCGGCTTAATGGCTGGCTTCGCTCGTGCCTGGGCCGCGACCAGCGCCGACAGCCCGACGGCCAGCCAGTCGCGGCGGGAGGGCAGGGTGCCGATGCGAGTGCGAAACGGGAGCATGGGGTGAAGCATACCAGAAACCCAGGGCTGACGCCCTGGGCTACGCCAGCCGGCCCCCTCGGGGCGGAAGAATAGACCGGTTTTATCGTCCCGGAGGGACCGTCGGCCGTAGCCCAGGGTGTCAGCCCTGGGTTCCGAAAGCCAGTCGGTTCCTTATACTTTCGGCATTCCCACGGTGCCACGCCCCAATGCAGGTCGAACAGCTCACCATCGTCGGCGTCGGCCTGATCGGCGGGTCCGTCGGGCTGGCGGCGAAGGCCCGCGGGGTGGCCCGGCGGGTGGTCGGCGTCGGCCGAGACGAGCGGACGCTGGCCCGCGCCCAGGCGGGCGGGGCGATCGACACGTACACGACGGACCTGCGGGAAGCGGCGGCGAAGTCAGACTTGGTGGTGGTCTGCACGCCGGTGGACCGGGTGGCGGCGGACGTGCTGGCGGCGGCCGCGGTCGCCCCGGCGAAGGGGCTCATCACCGACGCCGGTAGCACGAAGGGGAACATCATCCGCGAGCTGACCGGCAAGCTGCCCGACGCCGGGGCCACGTTCATCGGCTCACACCCGTTAGCCGGGTCGGAGAAGCGCGGGTCGGCGAACTCAAAGGCCGACCTGTTCGCCGACCGGCTGGTGGTGGTCACCCCGACCGCCGACACCGACCCGGAAGCGACGGCGGTGATCGAACTGTTCTGGAGCCGGCTGGGCGCCCGCACCGTGCGGATGGACCCGTTCGAGCACGACACTGCCCTGGCCGTCACCAGCCACCTGCCGCACGCCGCCGCCGGCGGGCTGGCCGGCATCACCCCGCACGAGTGGCTGACACTCACCGCCGGCGGGTTCCGCGACACCACCCGCATCGCCGCCGGCGACCCCGACCTGTGGGCGGCGATCTTCCGGGCCAACCGCGAGGCGGTGCTGTCCGCCGTCGATCGGTTCACCGACCGCATGAACCAGTTCCGACAGTTCCTCGCCGCCGACGACCGGGCCGGGCTGGTCCGCTGGCTGGCCGAGGGGAAGAGGGTGCGCGATGCTCTGGGAAGTTGAGCTGCGGCCGAACGGCCGGGACGCCGACCGCGAGCGGGTGTGCGACGAGTTCGACCTGATCACCCAGTCCGTCCGCGGTGGGGATCTGGTGGCGGCGGCGTCGCGGGGGTTCCTGCTCGAAGGCGACAAGCTGACGCAGGCGGACGTGGAGCGGCTGGCCGGCGAGTTGCTCGCCGATCCGGTGGTGGAATCTGTCGCCGTGGCCGAACTCGGCGGGCGGCACGACAGCAACGCCTACACCGTGTTGCTCAAGCCGGGGGTGATGGACCCGACCGCCGAGAGCGTGCTGAAGGCCGCCGCCGACCTGAACGTGCCCGCCGCCGAGGTTCGCACCTTCCGCCGGTACTACGGGCCGGACGGCATCAGCAGCCTGGACCGCGACACCCTGTTCCGCAAGGTGCTGGCGAACGACGCCATCGAGCAGGTGGTGATCGGCCCGCTGCGGGCGGACCACCTCGCTATCGGCCGGCCGTACTCGTTCCAACTGGTGACGGTGCCGCTTCGGACGCTGGACGACGCCGGGCTGATGAAGGTGAGCAAGGACGGCACGCTCGCGCTGACGATCGAGGAGATGCGGCAGATTCAGGCCCACTTCCGCGAGCAGGGCCGCGACCCGACCGACGCCGAGTTGGAGTCGATCGCCCAGACGTGGAGCGAACACTGCTCGCACAAGACGTTGAAAGGGGAGGTCGAATACACGGAGACGATCGGCGGGAAGACCACGACGAAGCGGTTCAAGAACCTGCTCAAAGAGACGGTGTTCGCCGCCACCGTGCAGGTGCGGAAGAACCTGGGTGATGCCGACTTCTGCGTGAGCGTGTTCGCCGACAACGCCGGGGTGGTGAAGTTCGACGACCAGCACCACGTGTGCATCAAGGTGGAGACGCACAACCGGCCGAGCGCCATCGAACCGTACGGCGGGGCGAACACCGGCCTGGGCG
>CANJKY010000622.1 GCA_947474875.1 Gemmataceae bacterium | reverse complement strand
TCCTCGCTAGGGCCGACGGGTGGCGACCACCCGCCTGATTCGGAGTTCTCCGCCCGTCGCCGGACGGAGGTGGGCATTTCGGACCGACCGGGCGTTGCCGTCCGGTCAGGGGCAGGGGCGCGTCCTTACGCCGCCCGCGGGCTCGCCCCGCCGCGGGCGGCGGCGGGGCGGTGGCTCTGCTCAGTCGTCGTTCAGACCGGGGGTGACGACGCCGACGTACACGTTCCCCTTCGCCGTCACCTCGTACTTGTGAACCACCGTCCCGTGCGGGGTGACGATCTTCACGTACGTGTACTCCTTCTTGGTCGGCACCGGCAGCGTGTCCGTCTCCCCCTTCGGGAAGGCCACGTCGCTCTCCGGCACGCTCGCCTTGCTGGCCGCGAACTCGCCGGTGGACACCACCGGGTTCACCTTCGCCTTCCGTATCTTGGCCAGGTGATCCTTCGGGGCGATCATCCCGGCCGCCAGGTCGGCGACGGCGAACTTGCCGATCAGGTCCTTGTCCTCGTACGCCGCCCCGTCCGCCAGGTACGCCTTCGGGAAGTCCACCAGCCTGAACTTCTTCTCCAGCACCTCGTCGGTGATCTCGGCGCCCTCCTCGATCTTCTCGGCCGGCACCTTCACCTTCGCCATCTCCAGCTTCGGGGTGTGCTCCTCCTCCGTCGGCTTCTTCTCGTGGCTCCAGTCGTCGGCGAAGATGCGGCGGATCTCCTGGTTGGTCGGCCGCATCGCCTTGTACATCTCCACCACCGGATCCTTCTTCTTCTCGTCCTGGTCCGGCAGGGCGATCCGCAGCGTACACCCGTCGGCGGCCATGTTCAGCAGGATGGAGTCTTCCGGGGTGACGGCGAACGACACCATGCTCATGGTCTGGAACCCGGCCGCCGTCGCCCCGCCGCCCTGAGCCGGCTGCCCACCGCCACCTTGCGGGTTGGCCGGCGGGGCGGACGGGAACGTATCCACCGCCAGCACCAGCACGTCCAGGAACAGCGGGAACACGATGTCGATGTTCTTCTTCTGCGACTTCTTGGTGGCGATCACCATCACCCGCGTGCCCGGCAGGGCGAACCCGGACGCCCCCCGCTCCAGGGTGATCGGGGCGGTGAACAGCACATGCCCGTCCGGCGGGGCGATGAACCCGGTGGCACTGATGTCCGCCGGGTTCAGCGTCTCGCCCATGCGGATCGGCCGCATGGTCCGCTTGTCCACCAAATCCTGCGTGTCGGCCACGTACTGCGGCGGCACCGCCTCCTTCGGGAACTTCTTGATGATGAAGTACTTCTCCACGTCTTTCGCCGGGATGCGGGTGCCGATCGGGATGTCGCGGGCGGCCACCGGGATGTCCACCAGCTCCTCCACCTTGGCCGCCGACGCCCCCTTGGCGTTCAGCTGGGTGGCCACCAGCACGGCCGCCACCGCCCCACACACCACCGCCACCGCGATCAGGATCAGGTTCTTCTGCTTCATTGAGGTCGCCCCTTCGAAGGAGACTCGGTCCCACGGGTCGCCGGCGCGGGGGCCGGGCGTGGGCCGGATGTCCCGCGGGGGTCGTGCCGCTACGAACCGCGGGAAGGTAGTGCGTTCGGGCCTGCCAGCGAGCGATTGGCAGTCGACCGACGCCCAACCCTAGCACGGAGTTCTCCTTCCGCAAGGGAAGAACCGGGCGAAACGTTTCTTCCCGGTTCACCGCGCTTACCCCGGATAGCGGGGTTAACACTCAACCTGTTTCGTCCGATTCCCCGCCACTCCTTCAGTTTTTCCGGTCCTGCCGATCGGGCCGATCTTGTGCAGGTTGACAAACGAAACACCCCCGCTGGTTACAACGGGGGTGATCGGCGTTCCGGGTCGGCAGGTTGAGGCGATCAGGCGGACAGGATAAACCGGTACCACAGGTAGCCGAGGAAGCCGACACACAGCGGCACCCCGTACGGCAGCCGCACCCAACTCGCCCGCCGGGCGTTCGCCCGCGCCGCCGCCTTGCCAGCCCCGTCGGTGATGAGCGTCTGGATGTCGCCCATGATGGCCGCGAAGTTCTCCTTGTTCTGCCCGAACTGGCGGCGGACGGCCATCATCACCAGGGCGAACACCCCGCCCGTCACCGCCCCGACGCAGAACGCCCACAGGATGACGCTCGACCCGACGCCCAGCCCGAACAGCGCCCCGCACCACGACCCGAACCCCATCTGCATCTTCACGTCCCCCTGCCCCATCCCCTGGATGAACAGGATGGGGAACAGCAGGGTGAACCCGAGCGCGGTGCCGGCCAGGGACGCGGCCAGCCCGCCGCTCATGCCGTCGGTGAACCCGGGCACCCAGTTCACCCCGCAGTCGTGCAACAGGCCGACGTACCAGCCGCTCACCACCAGCGACAGGGTCACCCAGTTCGGCACCTTGAACGCCCACCCGTCGATGACGGCGGCCAGGATCATACCACCGGCCAACACCACCAGCGGCCCCAGGTTGCCGTACTGGGTCGGCCCGATGCTCGGCCACAGCCAGTTGAGCGCCGCCGCCGCCGCCACCCACGCCACCGCGATCAGCGGCACGCGGGCCATGGACAGCACGAACTGGCGGTCGATGCCGAGCGAGTCGTCCGGCTTGGCGGCGGTCGGGTCGGCGGCGGGGATCGGGACGGTCAGTTGGGTCGCCATCAGACGGGTACCTCGTGAGGACTCAGACGGGGGAGTGACCAGAGTAGGCCGAACGCGGCGGCGGAAGCGATGCGGGCCGAGCCGGGAGTGGCTCGGCCCGCGGAATGTCGACTGTCAGACCTACACTCAGCTCGGCTTGACGGCCGAGCCGACGGTGCTGAACTGCTCGTTGGACGCCGAGCCGATGGCGGTGATGGCGGCGATGCATACCACGATGATGAGCGCCAGCATGACCGCGTACTCGACCGCCGTCGGGCCGTCCTCACGCTTCAGGAACTCGACCACGTTCTTCGTCAGAACGCGCATGGTGCGTACTCCAGATAGTTTGATGAAGGATTGTTCCCTCCGGTCCGGCGGCGTTCCCCGCGCCCCCGGTCCGGCCGATTCGACCCGTGCCTGCTCGGTCACGAGCCGCCCAGCCCGCTTTTCAGCACGCTGTTGGTGTACACCTCGTTCGTGTTCTGCCCGACCGTCACCACCGCGGCGATGCACACCACGATGATGAGCGCCAGCATGACCGCGTACTCGACTGCCGTCGGGCCGTCCTCACGCCTTAGAAAGTCCACCGCGTTCCGGACCACCGTCCTGAACATGACTACGTCTCCGATGTATTCGGTGTCCCCGCGAGGCCGCACGCTTGACCGTCGAGACGCCAGGCCTGTCGCGTCAACTCGGGCGCACTGGCGGCCTTCGGCGGAACACCCACGTGCGAACCATAGGTCGCCCCTGAGGGCTGTCAAACCGGCCGCCGATTTCGGACAAAATGCGCAGGCGGATTCCGACGACGTGTAAACGACCGAGTTGCGGCCGGCCCTGATTCTCAACGCCGGTTATCAGGTTCATTCGCCGTGTG
>CANJKY010000621.1 GCA_947474875.1 Gemmataceae bacterium | reverse complement strand
TTTGAACTCGAATTCGTCGGCCGACCACCGCAACCCGGCCAGCAGTCCTTCGAGCCTAGCATCGTCGGCCCGCTCGACCGGTGGAGGCGGGCGCATCGCCGTCAGCCACTTCAGCTACTGGCCAGGGTGAGAAATGGGGATTGGATCCGATTGGCTACGAAATGGCTACGGGATCCGTTCAATCCAACGACCTGTTCAAAGAAGAAGCCCCGCAAACCTTTGTGTCTGCGGGGCTTCTGTCAGTTACCCGGCAAGGATTCGAACCTTGACAAAGAGAACCAAAATCTCTTGTGCTACCGTTACACTACCGGGTAGTGGCTCAATTCGTTGGATATGTTACCCGGCCGCGGGCGCCGGGCAAGGTCAGTTCGCCTCACAGGCGGCTGCTGTACTTCTTCTTGAATTTGCCGAACACCGCCTTCTTCGGCTCGCCCGTTTCCGGCTCGGCGGCGGGCAGGCGGATCGGTTCGTCCGGATCGTCGATGTGCCGCCGCCGCTTCGGGGTGGTGGCCTCGAACCCCTCGATGGTGTCCGGCTCGATCAGCCGGTTGATGACCATCTCGATCTCGGTCAGGTGTGACCCTTCCTCGGGGGTGACGAACGCGATCGCCACCCCGTCCTTGCCGATCCGCCCGGTGCGGCCGATGCGGTGGACGTAGTTCTCGATGTCCGCCGGCAGGTCGTAGTTGATGACGTGCGAGATGCCGTTCACGTCGATCCCGCGGCTGGCCACGTCGGTGGCGATCAGGAACCGTACCTTGCCGGACTTGAACCCGGCCATGATCTTCTCGCGGAGGTTCTGCGCCAGGTCGCCGTGGATGGCGTAGGTGCTCGGCAGGTGCGGCTTCATCTTCCGCAGCAGGTCGTCCGCCCACCGCTTCCGCTCGACGAAGATCAGGCACTGCCGCGGCTGCTCCCGCTCGATCACCTTTAGCAGCAGGTCGAACTTCTTCTCCTTGTCCACGCTGATGTACGTCTGCCGGATCTTGTCCACCGTCAGTGTGGTGGGCGACAGGTTCAGGTGGATCGGGTCCTTCATGTACCGGTTCACCAGCCGCTTGATCTCGTCCGGCACGGTGGCCGACATGAGCAGCGTCTGGCGTTTGTCCGGGCACCGCCGTAGGATCCGCTCGATGTCCGGGCGGAAGCCGATGTCCAGCATCCGGTCGGCCTCGTCCAGCACCACGTACCGCACGTGATCGAGGGTGAGGGTTCCGCGGCGGAGGTGGTCGATGATGCGGCCGGGGGTGCCGACCACCAGGTCGCACCCGCGGGCCAACTGGTTCAACTGCCGCTGCATGCCGGTGCCGCCGTACACGGCCACCGTGCGGAACTTGCTGCTCGGGGCCAGCTTTTCGGCTTCCTCGGCCACCTGCGACGCCAGTTCGCGGGTGGGCAGCATGACCAGCCCGATCGGCCCCTTGAGTGCGTGCGGCCGCCAGCGGTTCATGAACGGCACGAGGAACGCGGCCGTCTTGCCGGTACCGGTCTGCGCCTGGCCGATCACGTCCTGCCCTTTCAGGGCGGCGGGGATGACGGCCCCCTGAACCGGGGTGCAGTTGCGGTAACCGGCGAAGTGGATGGCGTCGAGCAACGGCTTGATCAGCCGCAGTTCACTGTACGGCAGGCCGTTCGCGGCGGGGTTGGCGACGGGCGGAGGGGTGACGGCGGGGGCGGGCAGTTCGGTCGTCAGCGTGTGGTCGGGAGAAACGGTAGACTCCATCGGTTCCTGTGTGTTGAGAAAAGTGACGTGCAGCGACGTTTCTTATTCCTACCTTACGAATAACTCACGCCGGCAGGTTTGTCTAGGGGAACCGGCGAAGATGGCGAACGGGTGCGGGTGGCGCGGCCGGTCGAACCGGAACCTGATCCCGTTTGATGGAACAGGTTCACTTCATCGGATCGACGGGCATGTGCTTCTTCAACTCGCTGCCGTTGGCCGTGCCCTTCTCGAACAGGTTATCGCCCTTCGGCACTCCTGCCGGGGGGTTGCCGCCGGCCGTCAACCACAGGGCGAACGTGAACAGCGCCGCCACGGACACGGCCAGGGTGAACCGGGTGCGGTTCGACCACCCGGCGGGGGTGCGGGTCTCGACCGGCACCGCCGGCGCCGGCCACGGGGTCGGCACCTGGGCCTGGAAGTAAGCGGCGAACGCCCGGTCCAGGTGGTCGGGATTGGGGGGTAGTGGGGTCATGGGAGGGTGGTCACTCCGTTCGCCGACAGCCGCTCTGCGAGCCGGGTTCTGGCCCGGCTCAGCCGCATATGGACGGCCGCCACAGCCACACCCAGGATCTCCGCGATGCGGGGGGCGTCGTACTCGAAGGCGTACCGCAGGGTCAAGATTTCCCGGTCCGCCGGGGTTAACTCGTCGAGCAGTTCTCGGATTCGGGCGAACGCCTCGTCCCGCTCCATCTTTTCCACCGGCAGGGTGGACCGGCTCGCCAGCCCGTTCAGCATTTCGGGCGGCTGGGTGCCGTTCCGCCGGAACGCGCTCTTCGCCTGATCTTCGGCCAGGTTCCGCGCCACCCGTAGGAGCCACGCCCGCGGGTTCTGCACCTCGTCTCCGCTCTCCAACTGCTTCCAAAGCCGCAGGAACGTCTCCTGCATCACGTCCAGGGCAGCGTCGGCGTCCATCCGCCGGGCGTAGGCCAGCGCCCACACCTCGCGGCTGTGCTGCGAGTGCAACGCCTCGAACCGCTCGCGGATGGCCGTCGTTCGCCGCACGGTTTGCCTGACCTCGGCCCGACCGATCGCCGTGAGCGTCCGCTGTTACAGACGGGTGACGACGGGGGAAACTAACACCGAATCCTAGCGGCGGAATCAACCGGCTGTCGTCACCCGACCACCACCAGGTTGTCGCGGTGGATCAGTTCGGGATACGGCACCTTGCCGAGTACGCCGGCGATCTGCTCGGTGTTCAGCCCGGCGATGCGGGCGGCGTCGGCCGCCGAATAGTTACTCAGCCCGCGGGCCACCTCCGCCCCGCTGCCGTCGCACACGCTCACCAGATCGCCTTTGCCGAAGTTCCCGGCCACCCCGCGGACGCCCACCGGCAGCAGGCTCTTCCCCTGCCCGGCCACCGCCCGCACCGCCCCGGCGTCGATGGTGAGCGTGCCCTTCGGCCGGGCGGTGAACCCGATCCACCGCTTGAGCGCCGGCACGCCTTCGTTGTGCGGCAGGAACAGCGTGCCCACCGACTCGCCGGCGAAGATCTGATCCAGGATGCCGTCCTTCGACCCGTTCGCCATGACCACCGCCCCGCCCGCCGCCGTCGCCAGCCGCGCCGCCTTCAGTTTGCTCCGCATCCCGCCGACGCCGAGAGCGCTTTTGGTCGCCTGGGCCAAATCCGTGACAGTGGTGTCGATGTGGGCGACGGTGGGCACGAGCGCCGCCGTCGGGTCCGTTCGTGGATCGGCGTTGTACAGGCCGTCCACGTTCGTCAGCAGCACCGTCAGCGGGGCCTGCATCAAGTTCGCCACCATCGCCGCCAGGTGATCGTTGTCGCCGAACTTG
>CANJKY010000620.1 GCA_947474875.1 Gemmataceae bacterium | reverse complement strand
CGCCCGTCGGCCGCGGCCGACCGGTGTGATGAGCGGTCACACCGCCAGCGGGACCGGGGGCGGGGTGCGGACGAACTGCAGGGCCTCGTCGGCCCGCGCCCGCACCTCCGCGTCGTCGTCGGTGAGCACGGTCTGGAGGACCGCCGCCACCTGAGGGTTGTTCGGAGCAATTTGAGCGAGCAGGGTGGCGCACCGCCCGCGGAGATCGGCCAGTTCCGACCGCACCCCGTCCAGCAGTGCGGGGACGGCCGCTTTGCCGATCCGCTTGAGTGACACCGCCGCCACCGCCCGCGTCCGCGAGTCGTTCTCCCGCAGCAGCTTCACCACCGCCGCCGCCGCCGGGTGGCCGAGCGGCCCGAGCCGGCCGATCGCCCCGGCGCAGTCCCGGCGGACGCTCGGGTCGAGGTCGGCCAGCCCGCCGATCAACTCGGCCAGGGCGTTCCCGGCCGCCACCCCCTGGTCGCCGAGGGCGCGGGCGGCCCGCCGCCGCACCCGCGGGTTCGGGTCTTTCAGCCCGGCCGCTAGCGGCGGCACCCGCTTGGCCGCGGACACCGACAGGTCGGCCAGAGCGACCACCGCCAGTTCCCGCACCTGCGAGTTGTCGTGCTTGAGCGCGTCGCTCAGCACCCCCAGGGCGAGGGTGGTCTGGGCGTCGTTCAGCCCGTGCATGATGACGGCGAACACCAGTCGGTTCATCAACTGCGGGGTCAACTGTTCCATGACTGATGGGCTACCGGCGGCGGGAAAAATATTCGGGGAACGAAGGAGGGGGGATGTCAAGAGCGGACGGTTCCACTTTAGAATGGCGGGGGGTGGAGTGCGGAAATTTCCGTCATTTTCGCCCGCCCGGCTAGTGCCGCCGGCGGCCGTGGCGCGAATTGTCGCGCCCCACCAGCCGGGGTGTAACGGCGGTGAACGCCGTGCTAAGGTTCGTTCACCGAGTTCCGCCCTTCAGATGACGCCGGAGGAGTTCGCCCGTGTCCGACCTGGTCACCTGCCCGACCTGCCAGTCCGTCCTCCGGCTGCCGCCGACCGCGGCCACCGTCCGCTGCCCGAAGTGCAAGACCTTGCTCCAGGTGGTGGAGGAGCCGGTCGCCCCGCCCCCGGCGCCACTGCCGTTCACCGGCCCGGCCAAGCCGAAGCCGGCGGCGGCCAAGCCGGCCGCGGCCACCCCGCCGGCGGCCAACCCGGCGGCCCGGAAGGTCCGCCGCCCGACGATGGTGCTGGACGAGGTGGCGGAGGCGGAGATGGCGTCGGCCGAGGAGGCGAAACTGGCGGCCGTGCGGCGGAAGGAGGTGCGGAAGCAGTTGGCGGAGATGGACGAGGAGGAGGAGGCCGAGGAGGAGCGGTACGAGGAGATCCAGGAGCAGTGCAAGTGGGGGCGGATCGCCCTACAGTGGCTGCAGTACGGAACCGCCGGGTACGCGCTCGGGGCGCTGGCGGTGTTCGCCGCCCTGCTCGGGTTCGTCATGCTCAGCGCGATGGGCATCCCGCTCGGGGCGATCATGGCCCCGCTGGCCATGCTCGGGCTGGGGCTGGGGTCGCTGTCCATGCTGGTCATCGCCGTCGGGCTGGGGGTGGCGCTGAAGGGGCCGAAGCTGGCCCGGCACACGGCCGGGTTCGGGCTGGCCGCCGCCGCCCTGCAGATCGTGTGCGTGGCCGCCTCGCTCGGGCTGGCGGTCAACCGGGTGCTGAACGCGGAGGCGCAGGCGGAGGACGAGAGCTTCGCCTCGAACGTGATGTCGTACTACATCCTCGGGCTGAGCACCAACCTGTTCCTGCTGGCCGACACGCCCACCCGGCTGGCGTTCCGGTACGCGGTGCCGTGGGCGGCGGTGGCCGCCGGGGTGTTCGAGTTCGCCCGGCTGGTGTTCGTGTCCCAGCTCACCCAGACGTACGCCGAGCTGGGCAAGAACTACCGGTACGCCGGGGAGGCCGGGAAGACCATCAGCCGGCTGTTCTGGGTGCTACTGCTCACCTGCCTGTTCCGGTTCGCCATCAGCATCATCTTCGACAACCAGCCGGCCAAGTCCGGCGGGTGGTACGTCGGCCAGGTGCTGCACGGGCTGCTGTTCCTGATCGCGTTCGGGTTCTTCGCCTTCCGCCTGCTGACGGTGACGCAGGTGATCCGCGACACCCTGGACGTGCTGCTGGCCGACCGAGTGGCGGCCAAGGTGGACCACATCGACGCGGTGTGAGATGCTTCTTCCGTGGCACCGGCGGCCCGCCGCTGTTCAATCACCACCGGCGGACCGCCGGTGCCACGGAAGACAGAGCGGTTCACCTCTTCGGCTCGGCCTTCTTCTCCTCTTTCTCCGCCCGCACCAGCCGGGCGAACTCGGTCAGGCTGAGCGCGCCCGGCGGGGCGGCGTCGACCGCCGCGAGCAGCAGGCCGTACTCGCGGATGTAGAAGGCGTATTTGATCCGCCCGACGTTGAACTCGTCTAACATCAGCTCCGTCCATGCGGACACCGTCATCTCCCCGGCCGGCACGTTGACCCCCTGTTCGGTGAACTGTGCGTGGTTCGGCAGGCGGACGGTGAAGTCGATGCCGGCCGCCGCCTTCAGCGCGTCCACCACCTTCACGAACGGCACCCCCTTCTGCTCCGGGAACTTCACCTTTTTGTCGATCACCGCCCGCAGCTTGTCCGCCACCGTACCGGCCGGGGCGGAGGTCGTTTCGGGGTGGACGTCCTTCAGTTGCGCCAACCTGAGCCGCGCGTACTTGCTCCGGGCCGATTCGGCGTCTGCCGGTTCGCCCCCGCCGGTGACCGCCTTCAGCTCCGCCTCGGCCGTCGCCAACTCCGCCTTCGACGCCAGCACCGCCGCGTCCGCCCGGTCCGCCTCCGCCTTCGAGACAATCCCCTTTTTTACCATCCCGGCGACCCGGTTGAGGTCGTCTTCCGCTGCCGCCACCTTCACCTTCGCCGTCTGGATGCGGGCGAACGCCGGCCCCACCCGCTGCGTCACGGTCAGCCGCGCCTGGTCCAGCTCGGCTGCCGCCACCGCCACCTTCGCCTCGGCCACCTTGATGTCCGGATGCTGCTTGAGCGCCACCGCCACCCCCTCGGCAGCGGTGCTTGGCGTCTTCGCGGACCCCACCGCCGCCTTCAGATCTTCGTCTGCTAGCGCTATCTCCGCCTTCGCGTCGGCGAAGTCCGCGGTGGATTGGAGCAGTTGCTGGTTTGCACCCGCAGAGTGGTACATCTCAACCAGTTTTTGGTTCTTCGCCCGCGCCTCGTACTTGATCTTCGCCGCGTCCACCTTCGCATACGCCGCCGACACCCGCTTCGTCACCGCCAACTTCGTCTGCTCCAGCTCCGCCTCGGCCAGAAGGCGGTTCGCCTCCGCCACCCGCACATCCGGGTGGTTGCGCAGGGCGGACGCGATGACGGCGTCGACGCCCGTGGCCGGCGGCTTGTCCGACTGGGCCAGGGCGAGGATCAACAACAACAGGTGCATGGGGAACCCCAGAGTGGATTTCGTAGGGTGGGCCCGTCGGCGACAGCCGACGT
>CANJKY010000619.1 GCA_947474875.1 Gemmataceae bacterium | reverse complement strand
TGGTCTCCGGCCCCTTGCGGAAGAACTCGGCCTGCTTCGCCAACTCCACCGGGTCGGCCGGCTCCTCGTGGTAGTTGCCGCCGGTGGTGTCGGCGATCCTCTTGAGCAGGGCGGTGTTCGACTCCAGGTCGGCGTACTCGGGCGAGTACGGCACCGTCACCCCGGCGCGGGCGGCGTCGAACGGCACCATCTTCGGCAGCTTCGTCACCGGGTCGATCACCGGCTTGCCGTCCGGCCCGATCTGCTCCGTCTCGGCCTGCACGTTCACGAAGTACGCCCCGGCCTCCTGCGCGTCGAACTCGGCCACGTACTGCCCGGCCCCGGTCGGCTTGAACTCGACCGTCGGCACCTTGTCGCCCGGCTGCGGCTTGTTCGGCGCCGTCACCCGCCCCTTGAGCGCCAGCCCGATCACCGCCTTGTCCTTCTCGTCCCGCGCGTCCAGCGTCACCCGCACCTTGCCGTCGCGGTACTCGGTCACCATCGTCAGCTTGCCCCGCTCGGCCTCCCGCATGGCCCAGTTGATGGTGTTCTCCCAGAACTTCTGGTAGATGGGCGACGCCGCCCAGTCGCGGCCCCACGCCCGGCTGTCGTTCCGCGCGTCGGACGTGTACGCGGCCGACTTGCCCAGCCCGTACCGCCACGACGCCACCACCGGGAACTGCTGCTCCCCCTGGGCGTCCGGCGGGCCTTCCACCTGCATCTGCTGCGTCGGCGACTGCTTGTTGGTGGTGCGGACGAACCCGTACATCTTGGGCAGCGGGCGGCCGATGCCCTCGGTCGGCCCGCCGACCACCTGCAACGCCGGGTCGAACGGCTTGTCGTAGATGAAGCTCTGGCTGATCTTGCGGCTCTCCTTGATGTAGATGGCCGGCAGCTTGCTCGGGTCGGTCACCTTGTAGAAGCTGCCGGTCTTGCCGTTCGCGTCCTTGGTGCTCTCGGCGATCAGCTTCATCTTGTTGTCCTCGTTCACCCCGTGGGTGGCGACGCCGATGGTGGTGCAGGTGATGCCGTTGTCGGTCATCTTCTGCAGTGCCGCCCGGTTGCTGAAGTTCGGGTCGCCGTCCGAGATGAGGATGACGTGCTTCACCGCCAGGTTATGCTTCGGATCGGACAGGGTGTCGGCGGCGGCCTGGAGGAACGGGTCGAAGTCCGGCATGTCGCCGGGGGTCATGCGGTCGATAGCCCCGAACATGGCGTCCTTCTGGTCCTCGATCACCTGGAACGGGATCTGCCAGTTCACCGTGTTGCCGAGGAAGCCGAAGTCGCACACCCCGATCATGTCGGCCGCGCTCAGCCGCTGGAGGGCCAGCTTGGCGATGATCTTCTGCCACTTGTTGCCGTCGGCCATTTCGCTGGCGTGCATGATGAGGATCAGCCCGCCTCGGCCGACCGCCTTCTTCGCCTTGATCTCGCAGTCCACCGGCAGGGCCATCTCGATGGGCGTCTGCTGATACCCGCCGGGGCCGAAACTGTCCGGCCCGCCGACCATCACCAGCCCGCACCCCTGGTCGTGAACCTGGGTGCGGATCACCTCCATCTGGTCGGTGGTGAACTTGTCCGCCGGCACGTTCGCCAGCACCACGCAGTCGAAGTTGCTCAGGTACACGCCTAGCTCGGTCTTGTCGTTCGGCAGGTCGTCCGCCCGGCGGAACACGTACTGGATGCGGGCCTTCTTCAGCTGCTGGAGCAGGTACTGGTGGCCGGACGCGGCCTCCCGGTCGGCCTGATCCAGGAACAGCACCCGCCGCTGGCCGCGGGCCACCACCGCCGCGTCCGCCCGGTTGTTCGCCACCCGGTCGCCCTCGATCTTCACCTCCGGGCTGAACGCCGCCTTGTAGGTGTACGACGTTTCACCCCGGCTCTGGTCGCGGTCCAGGAAGCGGAACACGTTCAGCCCCGGCAGCAGCCGCACGCGGGCCGGCTTCCGCTTGGCGTCTAGCACCTGCGGCCCGTCCTCGATGTCGATCACCGTCTGCTTGTCCAGCGGGCGGTCGTCGGCCGCCTCACCCCCGCCGACGCGGATGAGTTCGAGCGACCCGTCCACCACGCGGGTGGGGTGGGCGTTCCGCACCAGCACGCGGATGGGCAGGCGGGCGCCCTGGGCAGCGGTCGGCGGAGCCTCCACCGCCTGCACCAGCACCTCGTTCTCGTTCCGGTAGCTCGGGGCCAGGGCGACGGTGTCGATCGGGATGCCGTTCTTGCGGGCCAGCTCGGCCTGCTCCTCGGCCGACCCCAGATTCTCGTTCCCGTCGGAGATGAGCACGATCCGCTTGCCGGCCCCTTCCGGGAACGACGCCATCGCCAGCTTGAGCGCCGCCCCCACGTCGGTGTAGTTCGGGTCGAGCGACCCGGCTGCCGTCTCGTCGATCGGCACCTTCACCACCGGTGCCGGCGGGTACCCGAGCTTCGGCCGCTTGCCGAACAGGATCACCCCGAACTGGTCGTCCCGGTTCACCGCGTACCGGCCCGTCACGGACGACTCGACCAGCCCGCGGATGCGGGACCAGCGGAGGTCGAGCAGGTCGCCGGACGGGGTGCGTTCGAACTCGGCCGGCACGCTGGCCGAGCGGTCCACCACGAAGATGACGGCCACGTTCTCGCTCGGCCGCCGCACCCGCGGCTCGGCCAGCGCCAGCACCAGGCACGCCACCACCAGCATGCGGGCGGCGATCGCCACCCACCGGCGGACCGGCCCCAGCCCGGACAGGCTCGACCGGCTGACCAGGTACACCGCCGGCAGGAACAGTAGGAGCGTCAGCCACCACGGGGAGACGAAGCGAATCCACACGACGCTCTTGCCCACCTCGACGATCCCCGACCCGAGCCACCGCCCGCCCAGTCCGCCGACGGCGGCGGCGATCACGCACCCGGCGACCGCGGCGAACCAGAACGACCAGCCGCGGAAGATGACGAGGACGAGCGCCGCCCCGGCCAGCAATACAAGCCCGCCGTACAGCACCGCCAACGCAAGCGAGCGGATCGGCCCGTCGTCGGCGATCTGATACTTCCACCCGTGCAGGAACAGGTCGCCGAGCGCGAACGCGGCCAAGGCGGTGCCGACGTACCACGGCCAGGATCGTTTTCGCAGGGCGGCGTACCCGCCCAGCCCGCCCGCGATCAGCAGCAGAACCAGGGCGAACCAGTGCGTGCCGAGCAGGTCGTACAGGCGAGTCATGGGGGTATAAACTACCCGAACGCGGTCGGAAATGCAGCACTACACCCGCAACAACAGCGCGAGCGGGGTGTCGACGCGGACCGATCGACCGACTTCAACGAGTAATGCGATCACCACACAGTCGAACTCGATTGGCAATCCGCAGTGAGCCTTTTCCGTTTCGATTTCCATCAGCGTTTCACCGGCATTGAGTTCTTGCCAAGCGGCCACGTTAATCTTGTACACAGTTGCATCGGAATCCTCCGCACGCAACAGAGGCATCCGATAGACGACGAAGGTTTGAGAGAGCAACTCGACCCGCTCGGCCCACTCGTTGGGCATGGCGCCCCGGATCTCGCCT
>CANJKY010000618.1 GCA_947474875.1 Gemmataceae bacterium | reverse complement strand
GGCGCGGCGGGCGAGGGTTGCCGATTCTCCCACCCCCACTCCCGCCTCGCCGCCGGCGAGGGAGCAGGGAGAGGGTGGTCGGCGGAGCCGACCGGGTGAGGTCTTCGACCGCCGTATACGGCGTTCCGCTATGCCGGTAGAACACGGACATGATACCGGATTGGCAACTCCCGCCGGGCGTGGACCGCGGGCTGCACGACTACATGCGAAGCGGCGACATGGTGGCCGGGTACGACGCCATGATGGCGGCGTCCCCGCTGGCCGCGTTCGACGTGCAATTCTGCGCGAAGTGGTTCGACCAACCCGGCCGGCTGATCGACTTGGGGTGCGGCACCGGCCGGCTGGCGAAGGCGTTCGTCCCGCGCGGGTTCGGGTACGTCGGCGTGGACCTGTCCGATGCGATGCTGAATGTGGCGTTCGCCTCCCCGATGCGGGGCGACATCCTGTTCATCAAGGCCAACCTCGTCGAACTGCCCCAGCACGTCTCCGGCCCGTTCGACTACGCCACCTGCCTGTTCAGCACCCTGGGCATGGTGCGGGGGCACGAGAACCGGCTGAAGGTGCTGCGGAACGCGGCGGCGGTGCTGCGGCCCGGCGGGCGGCTGGTGCTGCACGTCCACAACCGCTACTTCCGCGGGCTGGGCCTGAAGGGCTGGCGGAGCGGCGAAATGACCATGCCGCAGGCCTACGGCGGGGCGCCGCTGACGCTGCATCACTTCGGCCGCGGCGAGGCGATGCGGATGCTGACCGACGCCGGGTTCCGGGTACTCGAAGTGCTGCCGATCGGAATCGACGGCCCACTACCGCGGCCGTGGCTGCTGCCGACGCTGCGGGCCTACGGCTACCTGATCGCGGCCGAGGTCACTCCGCGGTCGGCGGCGGCTTGATCGCGGCGATCGTCTTCCGCACCGCGGCCACGTCCGCCTCCGTCACCCCCTCCCGCCGCGTGGCCCGCCGTTCCAGCGCCTCCAGCAGCGTCTCCCACATGTCGCGGGTGACGACCGCCGGGGTGGTCCAGTTCTCGCGGCGGCGGAACCGCACCTGGAACGCCCACCGGCCGGCGAACCGCTCGACGCGGACGAACCGCTTTTCGCCGGTGTCCGGGTCGGCGTCGGTCCACTGGATGTCAACAGACATGGCGGCGGGTCACAGAGCGGGCGGAAGGTACAATCACAGGATACAGCCCGCTCCGTCACGGACGATCGTCGATGATCCAGTTCGAGGGGCACTCCGCCGCCGTCACCGCCGTCGCCTTCGCCCCGGACTCCGGGCTGCTGGCGACCGCGTCCCGCGACGGCACGGTGCGGCTGTGGGACGTGTTCGGCGGGCGGGCCGGCGAGTTCCCGATCGAGAGCGTCCGCGAGCAAACCCTGTCGTGGGCGCCGGGCGGGGGGCGGCTGGTGTACGGCGGCGAGTACGGGTTCGGCGAGTACCGGCTGACCGGCGAGCGGACCGAACTGCACGGCATGGCGGTGACCGGGGTGTGCCACCTGACGGACGACCTGCTGATCATCGGCGGGCCGAGCGGGGTGGATTTTTTCGACGTGTCGAGAAAGGCCGTGCGGCTGAAACAGCCGCCGCAGCGGGCGGTGAAGAAGGTGCAGCGGTTGGCCGTGAACCCGGAGGCGAAGCTGGTGGCGTGGACGACGGTCGAACACCGCCTGCAGATGTGGAAGCTGACTTCGCCGGACAAGGTGGACGTGGCCCTGGCGAAGCCGTCGTGGGCGGTGGCGGTGTCCCCGGACGGGCAGCGGGTGGCGGTCGGGGTGGACTACGCCGTGCGGCTGTTCCGCGCCGGGGGGAAGCACCCGGACGCCGAACTGACCGGGCACACCGGGCGGGTGAGCGGGGCGGCGTTCGACGGCACCGGGCGGACGCTGGCGACGAGCAGTTGGGACGGCACGGTGCGGGTGTGGGACGTGGAGTCGGCCCGTGAGGTGGCGCGGTTCCCGCTGAGCGTCGGCCAACTGACGGCGATCGCGTGCAGCCCGGACGGGACGCGGCTGGCCGTCGGCGGCACCGCCGGCGGGGTGGTGCTGATTGATGTGGGGTAGGGTTGTGTTTTCAGGCCCGAAGGGCCGATCAAAAAGTGCGCGCTCGCACTGAAGCGCGAAATCCAACCGACTGCTCACCCCTAATCCGGATCAACTCTCACTTTCGCAGCTTCACCTCGTACCGCAGTTCCAGCCCCTTCTGCGGGGGCACATTGACGGCGGGGGCGGACAGGGTGAACCCGTCGGCCGTCGCCGCGTACTCGAACGACTTGGCCGTCACTGGGTCGTCCGGCACCGGCACCTTCTTCACGTCACTCAGTTGCTTCGGCACCCCGCCGGCGGCGTCGGCGTGCAGGCGGATGGCCTCCACCGCTCGCAGCGCGGCCACCTTGCGGTCCGTCCGCATCCCCGACTGATGCACCTTTTCCCACGCCGGCAGGAGAAGGAGGAACACTCGCAAGAGCGGATCTTTCTCCTTCTCCTTCGTCAGCCGCTTGCCCTTCTCCGCCGCCTGCGCCATCCCCTCAATCGCGTCGGCGTGCGGCATCAGGAACCACTTGCGGTGGTCGTCGGCCACCTCGCGGTACGTCTCGAACGAGTTCAGGAACACCGCCTGCACCGCCGGCATGGCGTCCACGTCCTTCGAGCCGTGCCCGCGGGTGAGCAACTCCTTCTTCGCCTCGGCCTGCACCAGCGAGGCGTACCCGGCGATGCCGACGCGGGCGCCGAACGCCGCCAGCGGGCTTTCCTCCCCGCTCGCCGCGGCCATCACCCGCAGGGCGTTCTCGGCCACGTCCAGCGCCCGTTCCGCGCTCACCGGCCCCTTCCGCAGGTAGGCCAGCCCCGGCAGGAAGCTCTCGTTCAGCGCGTCCTCGCCGTCCAGACTGGGCCGCGGGTCGATGAGCGGGCGGGGGAGCGACGACAGTCCCCAGTACAGGTTCGGGGCACCCGGCCGGGCGACGAACTCGTCCACCTTCGCCAGGAACACGTTGGTGATCGCCACTCCGACGAGCATCTGGATGAGTGACCCGCCCTCGGCCAGGTGCTTGCCGTACTGCACCCCGGCGCGGAGGGTGCGGGTGGCGTCGTCGTACCGCTTCTCGGCCAGTTCCAGCCGCACCCGCAGGGCCAGAAACCGGGCAAGTTCGCGGTGCCCCTGCACCGCCCCGACCACCTCGGCCACCGCGTCCGGCCCGGCTGCCGGCGCCGTCGCCCACTCGCACGCCTTGCACCGGGCGCCGTACTCCAGCTCGCGGAACGCCGCCGCGTACCGGGTCAGGTACTCCTTCACCTCGTCGGCCGGCAGCTTGTCGATCGCCGCCTCTTCCCACACCAGCACCTTCTTGTCGTCCTCGCCCGCCTTCCCCCGGTCCGGCGCCGGCCGAGCGAGCATCGCCTTCAGGTAATGGTGGGCGGCGTTCCCGCTCACCTTCTCCCGGCCGGGGGTGAGCAGTTCGTACCGTAGCGCCGGCTTCGGCTCGGCCGCCGGACTGACGGTCAGCTTCACTGGCGGGGCCTGGGCC
>CANJKY010000617.1 GCA_947474875.1 Gemmataceae bacterium | reverse complement strand
GGCCGGTTCCGCCCGCCGGACGCGGGCGGGCTGCTCGACGGCGTCATCCCCCGCCGACTGTGGCACGGCGGCGACACCGACCAGGAGCGGTACACGCGGGCGGTGCTCGGCGGGGTGTACCTGGTGTGGGCGGCGCAGGCCCTGTTCCTCCAGCGGGCGTTCGAGTACGCCCACGCGGTCGAGGTGATGCTCATGCTGGCGGTGTGGGCGTCGCACCGCTGGAACCTGGCCGCTTTGGTGTTCGCCTGGCTGGTGGTGGTGGAACTGGCCTGGGCGGTGGTGCCGGGTCCGCTCGTGCGGGTGATCAACTCGGGCACAGCCGAAGGCCGGGTCGTGCAGAAGGTGTACACCCCGCACCCGGCGTTCGACCCCGGCCGCGCCCGCCGGTGGGCCGACTGCTTCCGCCCGCTGGCCGGGGCCGCGTACTGGGAGCGGCAGGACGCGCTGCGGCACGAGACGTTCCACGCCTCCGGCATCGGCTGGGCCGAACTGCACGAGGTGGCCGAGTTCCTGCGGACGCAACAGGTGAAAGACCGCGAGCTGGTGACGTGGGACGACGCCCCGCACCCCCTGTACCTGATGCTGGGCATCCAGCCCGGCATCCGGTTCGTCCACATCAACACGGTGCGGGGGATCAACGCCGGCATCGACAAGATCGTCGCCGAGATGCTGTTGAACCCGGCGGTGCGGTTCGTGGTGGTGGACCTCCAGTGGTACTGGTTCCAGATCGACGACCCGGCCGAGCGGGAGCGGTTCCGCGAGCCGGGGCCGGCGGCCGACGACCTGCTCCCGCCGGCGGCCGAGCGGTTGAAGAAGTGGTGGCCGTTCAACACCTCGCTCAGCGTGTTCCGCAGCGGGGACGGCCGCGGCCGGTATGTGGTGTTCGCCGTAAAGTGACCGTGCTCTGCTCGCTCCGCGAGCGGACCTCCAGAATCCGCTCGCGGAGCGAGCAGAACACCCGGAAGTCCGATGGCCGACATCCTGGCACGCATCGTCGAGACGAAGTGGGCGGAGATCGCCTCAGCGAAGGCCCGCGTCCCCGAGGCCGAGCTGGACCGCCGGGTCGCAGCCCTGCCCCCGTGCCGCGGGTTCGAGCGGGCACTGCGGGTGCCCGGCCAACTCCGCGTCATCGCCGAGGTGAAGAAGGCGTCGCCCAGCGCCGGCGTCATCCGCGCCGACTTCGACCCGGTGCGGATCGCCGCCACCTACGAGCGGCACGGGGCGGCGTGCCTGAGCGTGCTGACCGACGAGCAGTACTTCCAGGGCCACCTCGACTACCTGACGGCGGCGCGGGCGGCGGTCGGCATCCCGGTGCTGCGGAAGGAGTTCATCCTCGACCGCTACCAGTTGGTCGAGGCGCGGGCGGCCGGTGCGGACGCGGTGCTGCTCATCGCCGAAATCATGCCCGGTGACCGCTTGAAGGAGTTGCACGCCCAGGCTGTCGCGCTCGGCCTGGGCGTGCTGGTCGAACTGCACGACGCCGACCAACTGCCGCGGGTGCTGGATTCTGGCGCCACCCTGGTCGGAATCAACAACCGCGACCTGCGGACGTTCACCACCCGGCTGGACCACACCCTCGACCTGCTGCCACACATACCGAATTCAGTCGCCGTCGTGAGCGAGAGCGGCATCAGGACCGCCGCCGACATGCGGACGCTGGCCGCGGCCGGCGTTCAGGCGGTGCTGGTCGGCGAGTCGCTCATGCGGTCGCCGGACATCGGTTCCGCGCTCGACTCGTTGCTCGGCAGGCCGGCGTAAACCGACTCGTCGTCCGCCCGCCGGCCGTCGCGGATCAACCGCCACCCGCACCACGCCCACACCGCCGCCACCAGGAGCGTGTCGATCGGGTGGTTGTAGTCGGCCGCGGCCGTCACCTTCGGCGTTACCGTCGTCTCCTTCCCGCCCTGGTCCGTCACCACGGACGCCCACCGCCCGAAGCCCGCCGTCACCTGCGGGTTCAGACCGATCAGCACGTTGTCGTTCACCAGCAGCAGCACCAGCACGGTGAGCGGGAACGAGTTGGTGAACAGCCGAAGCCGCCGGCCGGCCGCCCGCGTGGCGATCGGCCGCGTCAGGTTCCCCTGCGGGCCGGTCAGCGTCCACGCCGGGTTCGCCAGCAGCGCTGCGAATCCGGCCACCGAAACCATGGCGTCGTAGTACATGAACCGGTAGCAGCACAGGTAGCAGCCGAACAACAGGAACCCAGCCGACAGCCCGGTGAAGTACCGCCGGTTCCCCCGCCACAGGTACACCGCGACCGTGCCGGCGATCACCGCCCCCAGGCTGGCGAGAGATGCAGTCTCCGCTTCCAGGGTGTTCCGCACGTCGGCGGGTTTGGAGAAGTCGAGGGTGAACCGGCGGGTGAGGCCGTACACGTCCCGGCTCAGGTTCGTCCAGTTTTCATCCACCTTGTATTTGTCCTTCGCCAACTGCCCGACCTCCCACCAGTCCTGCCATCCCTGCACGCCCACGAACGGCAGGGTCATCAGCACCAGCGAAAGGCCGCACACGCCAGTGCCCAGGACGAACCGCCACCGCCGCATGAGCAGCGGGGCGAGGATGAACGCCAGCCCCCACACCGGCTTGAACGCCAGCAACCCCCACACCGCCCCGCCGGTTGTCTCGTACCCCTTCGCGGCCAGCGTCCACCCGCCGAGGACGATCAGCAGCGTGAGGTAGTGGTTCTGAGCGAGGTCCAGCCCGGGCCGCCCGCCGGGGTAGATGAGGATGACCGCCGCCGCCACCGGCCACCAGATCCGCCCGCCGGACAACACCGTCACGCACCACCCGCACAGGAACGCCGCCGCCAGGGACACCCACTGGAAGGTGAAGTACGCCGTCTGTGGGTCCGAAATCGCCCCGAGTGGGGCGTACAGGAAGGCATGCACCGGTGGGTACAACGGCCCGCCGCGGACCGGGTGGCCGAACTGCTCGGCCACCTCCGGGGGGAACCGCTCGCCCGCCGCCACCAGCCCGGCCGCCGCTGCCAGCGGGTTGTCACCGAACGCCCCGGCCAGCCCCGCCCCGACCAGCTCGCCCGCCGCGTTCGCCCGCCTGCGGTCCACCTCGTTGCCCATCAGGCAGCCCATCAGGTACTCGGCGTCGGTCCGCACGTCATCCGCCGACAGGGTGGTCGGCCGGCTGCCACTGGGAAACGAGTACCGCCGCTGGGCGTCCGACTGCCGGTCCGCCGGGTACGCCTCGTTCACCACCTGCCACTGGGCGTCGCGGTGGTACAGGTCGCGGAACTGCCCGGTGGCCGCCAGCCGGCCGAACACCCACTGCCCGCCGAAGTCGATGTGCGTGTGCCCGTTGTTCGTGTCCGCCCGCTGCTTCTCCGGCTCGGCGTACTTGCCGCTGTCGAACTCATACCGGGCGTGATACCAACGCTGTCCGGCGAAGAAGAGGCACACGATCCAGCACAGGGCGTACCGGGTGCGGCGGGCGGTCAGCCAGCTGTACGCCCGGTCGAGGAAGTCCGGCGGATCGTCGGGGGCGGAGGTCACGGGTTGTATTGAGAG
>CANJKY010000616.1 GCA_947474875.1 Gemmataceae bacterium | reverse complement strand
CCTGCTGTTCGAACTCCCGCAACGCCTGGAAGTAGTACGGGCGGTGGTCGTTCGGGCTGACCGCCTGGTACGCCGGCAGCAGCTTGTCGAGCACGTCCCACTGCAGGCCGGCCAGGGACAACTCGAACCGGGCGGCGTCCTTCACCACCTCCGGGCTGGCGGGGGCGGCGTCGAACGCCCGCACCAGCGCCTGGTTCACCTTCCCGATGTCCGCTGGGTCGGTGAGCGCGGTGTACGGGCGGTACTTCTCGCCGGACACCGAGTCCGTCTGCTCGCCCAGGGGCTTCCCGTCCGCCTGCGATTTGGCGTAGTGCCGGTCGCGGATCGAGCGGGCGACCAGGTGGTGCAACTTCCCTTCCATCTTCTTCAGCTCGTCGTCCGTCAACCGACCGCTCTTCTTGTCCGCCTCCAGCCGGCCCAGGCCGCTCTCGGCGGTCATCGCCGCCACGTCGAACTGGACGGCCGCCTCCTTCGGGTTGGCGGTCAGGTTCGCCTCGCCCTTGGCGTACGCCTCATCCGCCTTCTTCAGGTCGGCGGCCGCCCCGCCGGTCTGGACAAACGTCTTCCACGCCAGATACGCCGTCCCGGCCAGGCAGGCGATCGACCCGAGGATGAGGAACGCGCGGTAGCCGCGTGACTGTCGGACGCTCATGGTGCGCTTCGAGGTTGGTCCGCGGGGGGCGCGGCGCGGGTGGTACGGGTGGTTCGGGTTAGCGACGGTCGAGCACGATCGGGGTGCGGTCGCACCCGACGGCGGTGTTCTCCGGGAGGACCAGACGCCGCAGGGCGTCGTCCAGGTTCGGCAGCAGGGTCTGCTCGACCGCCCGCACCGCCCGCGGGTCGTCCCCGGCGGTGGTCACCTGGACGGTGACGCTCGGGGCGGACAGCCCGACCCGTTGGTGGTACGCCTGGATCGGGGACGCCGGTTCGGTACTCGCGGGGAACGTGTAGTTCCAGTAGTACACCATGGTGTGCCGCCCGCCGCCGACCATGAACCGGAACCGCTGGGCCTTCCGGTCCGGGGCGGCCAGCGGCACCTGGGTGCGGGCGCGGTAGTCTTCGGGCGCCCCGCTCGCGTCCCGCATGCAGATCTCCGGGTGGTGCAGCCGGTCGTCCCCGGTGCGGCTGTGGACCAGGTACACGAACGCCACCACCCCGTCCGCCGACTGGTACCCGCGGTACGCCAGGTCGTCGACCTGGAACGGCAGCTTGCCGCGGGTCTGCTCGCGGACGTCGTCCAGTTCCTGCCCAGCCCAGCTCGGCTCGAACGCCAGCGGGATCTGCTCGAACGACCCGCGGGCGTGCGGGAAGGTGTTCGCCTCGGCGGCGGTCAGGTGGGCGGACAGGCCGAGGCCGACGGCGAGGATCAGGACGACGGCGGCCGTCGGCTTCCACCAGCGGGCGGCGAACCCGGCCGGCAGTGCGGTCGGCGACGGGGCCGGCTGGTCCGGGGCCGCGGCCGACGGGGCAGCGACCGGGAACAGGCGGCCGAGGGTACGGTCGATGGCCAGGAACAGCATCAGCCCGACCGGCAGGCTAAACAGGGCCGGGATGTCGTGCATCCACCCGCCCATCCACCGGGTGCCGAACCAGTATGCCCCCAGGTTCATCAGCACCACCCGGAGCACGTTCGCCGCGATCGCTACCGGCACCGCGGACAGCAGCAGGCTCAGCTTGTACCCGAGCGACCGCCCGCTCAGATGGCCGATCAGGGCGGCCAGCGCGACGAACGCAATCATCTGCCTCGTCCCGCTGCACTCCTCGGCCACCACCAGTGACCCGTCCATGCCGGCGATGCGGATGGTGTGCCCCGTGCGGGAACAGGTGACGAACAGGCCGAGCACCGTCTCGCTCACCCGCGCGGCCACATCCTGGAGCCACAGCGCGGCGTAGCTCACCCACCGCGGCGGGAGGGGGAACAGGAACAGCAGGAACCCGAGCGGGAAGTTGAACTTGGCCGCCCAGTCGTGCCCGCCGGCCAGGAGCAGCCCGCCGCGGGCGAGGAAGAACAGGGCGAGGAAGTCCAGGTACGGCCGCAGGAACACGAGCGAAGCGAGGTGCGCCAGCCCGCCGATGACGATCGCCATCCACCCCAGCCGGCGGTGCGGGCTGCCGGCCGGTGCGCCCTGGCGGAACGCTCGCACCCCGAGGTACGCGGCGATCGGCAGCACCAGGAACCCGTGGTTGTAGTTCGGGTCGACCCGCCACCGCTGGACGAGTTGCACGAACTTCGGGGCGATCACGGCCGACACCGCCAGCGCGAACACCGCCGGCCCGACCCAGGGCGGCGCGGACCGGGCCAGGGTGCGTGCGTCACCCGTTGTCACCGATGGGCTGGCGGTGGCCGTGTTCATGTCGTCATCCGGGTACCCGGCCAGAGGGGGGTGGGCCGGGAAATCAAGAACGGGCAGGAGGCCTCCTGCCCGTTCTGGTCGACTGAGTTGGGCGAGGTCGGGACGGATCAGGCGTCGACCACGCTACGATTCCGCACCTTCCGCCGGGCGATCAGCCCGCCGGCCACGGTCAGCACCCCGAACAGGGCGATCGACCCCGGTTCCGGCACCACCGCCGGGTTGGCGACGAGCGAGAACGACGCCGAGCCGTTCACCGCCGACCCGCCCGCGATGATGGCGTTCAGGTCAGTGCCAGCGCCGGTGTTAAAGGTGATGGTGAACTTCCCGCCGGCGGGCAGGTTGAACGGGCTGAGATCGAACGCGGTGGTGTTGGCGAGCAGGGAGACGTCCCCGCTGAAGATGATCGTGTTCTTGGCGGCATCCGGTACGAACGCGGTCATGGATTTCAGATCGAAATCAGCGGTCCCACCACCCTGGCCGGCGAACGGTTGTAACAGAAACTCCCCGCCCGTGACGAAGTCGATGAAGTTGTACTTCGTCCCCGTGCCGGTCGAGGTCGGCGTCGCGCTGAACTGGTAGCCCAACAGGAACGTCGGGATGGACCCGACGCCCGTCGGGGCGCCGTTGAACAGGGTGGTTCGCGTGCCGGGGTCCGCCGGAATCGGCGGCGCCCAGGTCATCGTGAAGGTTCCGCCGCTCGAGGCCAGTTTGCCGAAATCCGTGGTCCCGTCCATCGACTTGATGGGTGCAGCCGCGACCTGGCTCACTTGCGACAGAACGGCAAGGGCCGCGATCGCGCACGCCGCCGAGCGCAGTAACCGCATGATTGTACCTCCCGTGGGCCACCCGGACGGGGCTGAGAGTCGTCCGTTCCAGCGGACGATCGGTCGCCTCGGCTACCCCTAACCGATGCCGACCGCACCCGTGTGCCCAGTTGTCGCGGAGACGGAATTTCCACGACGCAGACGAATTTACTAGTGCGCTCCTTTGACTGCAAGCCTTTTCCCCGCACTTTCCGAAATTTGTATCAGTCACGAGAATTGCGCCGGATTCGCAGCCCGAATGATGGGCCGGGCAGGCGGAGCCGCCTCAGTTTTCAACGGGCAAGCGGAGCACCTGATCCGCCAGCTCGCTCACCTCGGCGCGGTCGTGCGAGACGTGGAGCACGGTGG
>CANJKY010000615.1 GCA_947474875.1 Gemmataceae bacterium | reverse complement strand
GGTGGCCGCTGGCGCGTGGTGGTTCTACAGCTACCGCCCGCTACCGGATCACCCGCCGCCGTAGCGGCGTATCGCGTCGGGGTTCAACTCGATGCCCAGCCCTGGTGCGTCCGGCAGGGTTAGGTAGCCGTCCGCGTCGGGGCGAAACGGGGTACGGATCAGGTCGTCGATGTACGGCGACGGGGTTAGGAACTCGACGTACTCGGCCACCGGCATGGCACACGCGAGCTGCACGTCGGCGGCCAGCCCCACCGCCGTGTTCCACCCGTGCGGCACCCACCGCACGTTGTGCTCGTAGGCCGACCAGGCGATCCGCCAGGCTTCGGTCAGCCCGCCGCACTTGGTGCAGTCCGGCTGCACGACGTCCACCGCCTGCCGCTCGAACAGCGGACGGAAGCTCTGCCGACGGGTGAGCACTTCGCCGGTGGCGATGGGCACCGGCGAGTGCCGGCGGAGTTCGGCGAACCCGGCGATATCATCGGGTGGCAGCGCCTCCTCGAACCACGTCACGTCGTACCCGGCGAGCATGTGTGCGGTGCGGAGCGCCCACTTGTACCCGTGCGGCCAGAACGCCTCGCTCCCGCCTGCGTCGATCATCAACTCCACCCCCGGCCCGACCGTCTCGCGGGCGGTGCGGACGAGCAGTTCGTCGGTTTTGGAGTCCCGCCGACCGAACGGCTTCCAGCCGAGTTTGATCGCCTTGAACCCGCGGGCGACCGCCTCCTTCAACTTCTCCCGCAAAGCATCCGGTTCGGCGAACAGTAGCGAGCCATAGGGCTTGATGCGGGTGCGGTAGACGCCGCCGAGCAGCCGGGCGACGGGTTGGTTGGTGGCCTTGCCGAACAAGTCCCACAGGGCGATGTCGATGCCACTGATGGCGTGTTCGACCGACCCGCCGCGACCCTGCCAGAAGGTGTGCTGGCGGAGCTTCTCGCTCACCCGCGCCGGCTCGTCGGCCCGCTCGCCGAGGAGCAGCGGCTTGAGCAACTTCACCGCGGCGGCCACGAGCGCACTGCTGGTGAACGTGCTGCCGACGCCGACGTGAGCCGTGTCGGTGATGACCTCCACGATGGTGTGGACGTCGTCTTCGGGGGTGAGTTCCTTCGCCCAGCCCCCTTCCACGGTGCCACCCGACAATCCCGTCAGTCGCAGATCGACGATCTTCATTTCTCACCTCCGACCGGCCGTTGGCCCCAGGGGATGGGCATGGTCGGTGGGGTGCGGTGGAAGTCGCGGCGGGCGTCCTTCGGGCGGGGGTGCCACCAGGTCACGAACCGCACGAGCTGCTTCACCGCCTCCTCGTAGGCCCGCCGCCCCTTCTCGGCGGAGGCAAGTTCCGCGTCGCCCAGCACGCCAGTGGCTGAGTAGCTGCTCGTCCACGATACCGCCGTGGCCGGACCCGCCGAGAACAGGTCCACCCAGTTGAACGGGCTGCCCTCGTCGTTGAAGCTGATCGTCCCGCTCTTGATCAGGTCTTTCCGCACGTTGTCGCCGTCCAGGTACAGGTACATGCTGGTTTCCAGTTCGCAGGCGTGCGAGCACCCGCCGGGGAACTTGCTCTCCCGCCAGCCCGGCATGAACGTCTTGTCCACCGCCAGCAGGTTCCACCACGCCACCAGCACGCACTCGGCGTCGGTTTCCAGGTTCGTCCGCCGGGCCACCAGGTCGAGGTTGGGCATGTTCGACCCGTGCCCGTTCAGCAGGATGATCTTCTTGAACCCGTGGTAGGCGAGGCTCTTGGTGATGTCGAGCACCTGGTGCATGAAGTGCTCGAAGTCGGTGTTAATGGTGCCGGGGAAGTCCATGACGTGGCCGGTGTACCCGTAGGCCACCACCGGCAGCACCAGCAGCTTGTCGGGGATCTCTTTGCCCGCTCCGGTGGCGACCCCGACCGGGCAGACGAGGTCCACGTCGAGCGGCAGGTGCGGGCCGTGCTGCTCCACCGCCCCGCACGGGACGACGCACACCTTGCCCAGGTCCACGGCGTCGTTGATCTCCGGCCAGGTCAGCTTCTCGTAGCGGTACTCAGTCTTCGCGCGGCTCACAGTCGCACCCCCTTGCTATTTGGATTCGTCCACGAGGTACTTCTTCACGAACGTCTCGTCCAGCGTCACCCCCAGGCCGGGGCGGTCGGGCACGTCGATCCACCCGCCCACCGACTGCATCTTCTCGTGCGTCAGCTCGTGCCGCAGCGGGGAGTCTTCCACGCAATCCTCGAACAGGAAGGCGTCGCGGCAGGTACACAGCCAGTGCAGGCTGGCCGCCACAGTGAGCGGGCTGGTGTAGCAGTGGTTGCAGAGCCGAGCGCCGATCTCTTCCACACGGCTGCGGATGTACGCGGCGTCGGTGAACCCGCACCGGGACAGGTCCACCTGGTACACGTCCAGCGCGCGGCGGTCGATGAACGGGCGGAACGACTCCCGCCCACACTCCCCTTCCCCGGCGGCAATCGGGATCGGCGAGCGGTCCCGGAGCCAGACGTACCCGTCGATGTCGTCTTCCCGCAGCGGCTCCTCGAACCACTCGGGGGAATACTCGGCGAAGGCGTGAGCCCGCCGCAGCGCGGTGCGGGCGTCGTACACGCACCCGGCGTCGATGAGCAGGGTCGCGTCGCCCAGCCCGTCGCGGGCACCCTTCACCAGATCGATGTCCACCATCTCCGACGTGCCCATCGGCTCCCAGCCGAACTTCACCGCCGTGTACCCGGCTTCCACCCACCGGCGGGCGATGTCGCCGGTCTCCTTCCCGTCGCGGCCGAACAGGATGGAGGCGTACCCCCGCATTTTGTCGTGCTGCTTGCCGCCGAGCAGTCGGTGGATCGGCTGGCCGAACGCCTTCCCCTTCAGGTCCCACAGGGCCATGTCCACCGCCGCCATCGCGGTGATGCCCACCGCCTTGCGGCCGAAGTACATGGTGCGGCGGTACATGGTCTGCCACAGCCGCTCGTGGTCGAGCGGGTTCTCGCCCACCAGTAACCGACGCAGCCCGCAGGCGATGTTGTGGCTGAACGGGGCGTCGATGATCGCCTTCACCACCTCCGGCGACGAGTCCGCCTCGCCCACCCCTTCCAGCCCGGTGTCGGTGCGGATCCGAACCAGCACCGAGTCCTGGCTGCTGGCCGTCTTCGCCGCCACGTTCGTGATGCGGAGGATCTGGCAGACGACTTCGGTGATCTTCATGGTGGCCGACCATCGACGCGGGGCGGGGGTGGCCAGAATACCATCCCGCACGCCTACCGTGTGCCCGGCATATCCGGTACTTCGTACCGCACCCCGCCGACCCGCCCGCTCGCCGGGGAATCTGGATGCATGGCACTAACGCGCGGTCGAACGATACCCTGTGGATGGGCGCCGCCGGGGGCGCCACCCGCCGGTAGCGGAACGCCGCCCTGACGAGTACACTCGGGCCATGACCCCCGCCGTCACACAACTGCTGACCGCTGCCGCTGGCGGCGACCCCCGCGCTGCGGCGGACCTCCTCCCGCTCGTGTACGCCGAGCTGCGGAAGCTGGCCGCCCACCGCCTGGCGGCCG
>CANJKY010000614.1 GCA_947474875.1 Gemmataceae bacterium | reverse complement strand
GTTCACCCCCACCCGGTTGAACAGCACCGACTGGTGCCCGTGCTGGATGTACGTCAGGTAGTCGAACACCAGCAGCGGGTTGCCGACCGTCAGCAGCCCGGCGGCCACGTTCATCGCCCCGGCCCACACCACGATCTCCGCCGCCCGCCGCCACCCGCTCAGGTACCACGCCAGCGGCAGCAGCGGCAGGGCGATGTGCGGCTTGATGAACGCCACCGCCCACAGCAGCCGACCGAGCCGCCGCCGGCCCGTGACTTCGGCCCACTGCCCGACCGCCACCGCCGCCACGAAGAACAGCGGGGTCTGGCCGACGATCAGGGTGAACATGCTGAGCGGGTTGAGCAGCACCGCCGCCACCGCCGCCCCGGCGAACCAGCCGGGCAGCTTGCGGTCGCTGAACCGCGTGAGCGTCCACCCGGCCGTCACCCCGGCGACCATCGCCGCGACGCACCACAGCACCTTCGCCGCCGCCCACGGCACCAGCGTGAGAGGGGCGAACACCAGCAGTGCTGACGGCGGGTACATGAACCCGCTGTTTTCGATGAAGTCCGGGTCGTCCGGGAACTGCTCGGCCACCCTCGCGTGGATGCGGTCGGTGTCGTAGGGAGAGGTGCCGTGCCACGCCAGGTCGCACGCGGCGGCGTAGATCCACAGGTCTTCGTGGTGATTCTCGGGGATCGCCACCCGCATCCCCCAGTACCCGGCGATGAGTACCGACAGGAACGTGGCGGCGTAGCAGAACAGCAGCATGCGCCCGGCGTCCGCCGCTTTCGGTGGCAGGGTGACAACATCGACGGGGGACGACACGGACGGGAACTCCGGCGGGGGCGAACTTCACCTGCCGGAGCATAGAACACGGCCGATCGACCCGCGGTGCCTTCCCTTCCCCGCCGGCTTCCCGATACTGCTCTCTGATTCCCCCAACCGGACGTTTCCCATGACCATCCCCGGCCAGCTCAACCCCTCCCCCCGCCTGCTCCTCGGCCCCGGCCCGTCCGACGCCCACCCGCGGGTGCTGACGGCCATGACCACCCCGCTGCTCGGCCACCTGGACCCGCAGTTCCTGGAGATCATGAACGAGACCGCGGACATGCTGCGGCAGGTGTTCATGACCAAGAACCGGCTGACGTTCCCCGTGTCGGCGACCGGCACCGCAGGCATGGAGACGTGCCTGGTCAACCTGATCGAGCCGGGGGATAAGGCGGTGGTGTGCTCGATGGGGTACTTCGGCAACCGGATGATCGAGATCGCCGAGCGGTGCCGGGCGGAGCTGACCACGCTGAAGGCGCCGTGGGGGAAGGTGTTCGACATCCAGCAGCTGCGGGACACGCTGAAGGCGGTGCGGCCGAAGGTGCTCGGCCTCGTGCACGCCGAGACCAGCACCGGGGCGCTGCAACCGCTGGAAGAGGTTGGCAAGCTGTGCCGCGAGTTCGACGTGCTGCTGGTGGCCGACTGCGTCACCTCGCTCGGTTGCACGCCGCTGAAGGTGGACGAGTGGGGCATCGACGCGGCGTTCAGTTGCTCGCAGAAAGGGCTGGGCTGCCCGCCGGGGCTGGCGCCGGTCACGTTCTCCGACCGGGCGGTGGCGAAGTTGAAGGGTCGCAAGGAGAAGGTGCAGAGCTGGTACCTGGACCTGACGCTGATCGAGAGCTACTGGGGCGGCACCGACCGGGCGTACCACCACACCGCCCCGATCAGCATGGTGTACGCCCTGCGGGAGGGGTTGCGGATCGTGCTGGAGGAGGGGCTGGAAGCCCGCTGGGCGCGGCACCTGCGGAACCACAAGGCGCTGAAGGCCGGGCTAGAGGCGCTCGGGCTGAGATACACCGCCGACCCGACTTGCCAACTGCCGCAGTTGAACGCCGTCCGCATCCCGGACGGCACCGACGACCTGGCCTGCCGCAAGCGGCTGCTGACCGAGTTCGGCATCGAGATCGGCGGGGGGCTGGGCGACTTCAAGGGGAAGGCGTGGCGGATCGGGCTGATGGGGTACAACAGCAAGCCGAGCAGCGTGCTGCTGGTGCTGGCGGCCATGGAGACGGTGCTGGCCGGGGCCGGGGTGAAGGTGACGCCGGGCGCGGGCGTGGCGGCGGCGGAGCGGGTATACTCGGGGTGAGGAGGTAGCGTATGCCGACACCTTCCATCGCCGACATCCCAGACTTATGGGAAAGGATGGTGCGCGCCGTGCAAAAGGTGGAAGAGCGATTGCTACGGTCCACCGCCACGCTGGAAGCGGCCGGCATCCCGTACGCGGTGATCGGCGGGAACGCCGTCGCCGCGTGGGTGGCGACCATCGACGAGGGAGCGGTGAGGAACACCCGCGACGTAGACATCCTCATCCGCCGCGAGGACCTGCCGCGGGCGATCGCGGCGATGGACGGAGCCGGGTGGGATTACGCTCATGTCAACCAGGTCGATCTGTTCGTCGAGCGGCCTGACGGCAAGCCGAGCCAGGGCGTTCACCTGCTGTTCGCCGGGGAGAAGGTGAAGGACACCGACCCGGTGCCGGCCCCGGACACGAGCGAGGCGGAACAGGGCCGACGGTTCAAAGTGCTCAACGTCGAAGCGCTGGTGCGGATGAAGCTGGTGGCGTTCCGGCGAAAAGATCAGGTGCATTTGCAAGACATGACCCGCCTTGGCTTGATCGACGCAAGCTGGCCGGACAAGTACCCGCAGGTACTGGCCGCCCGCCTCCGAGAAATCCTCGCCGACCCGGACGGGTGAGTTGTAGTCGCCACCCAGCGGGGAGCGCGTCGGGCGCGCACCCCGCTGGGTCTACCTCAGTCCACATACGGGTCGGCGCCCAGGTCCGAGAGCTGCTCCTGGCGGTGCTTGTCGTAGTTCATCAGGTCGATCCGCTGGCGGCGGTGCTTCCGCTCCATCCGCTTCTGGGCCAGGCGGAACAGCGGCAGGAACTGGTTCCAGTTGCGGCTCCCGCCCTTCCGCCCGACCTCGGCCAGCGCGTCCTTCTTCTTCAGTCCCAGCCCCTCCAGCAGCTGGTCCTCCAGGCTGAGGAAGAACTGGGCCGAACCGGGGTCGCCCTGCCGCCCGGCCCGCCCGGCCAGCTGGCGGTCCACCCGCGCCGCGTCGTGCCGCTCGGTGCCGATGACGTGCAGCCCGCCGGCCGCCGCCACCCCCGGCCCGAGCTTGATGTCCGTCCCCCGCCCTGCCATGTTCGTCGCCACCGTCACCCGCCCCGGCTGCCCGGCCTGGGCGACGATCTCGTTCTCCTGCTTGTCCTGGCGGGCGTTGAGCACCCGGTGCTCCACACCGGCGGCGGCCAGCATCTGCGACAGCTTCTCCGACTTGTCCACCGTCCGCGTGCCGATGAGCACCGCCCGCCCGACGGCGACCATCTGCTGCACCTGCTTCACCACCGCCTCGAACTTGGCCTGCTCGGTCGGGAACACCTCGTCCGGGTACTGGCGGCGGATGACCGGGCGGTTGGTAGGGATTTTCGTCGTCCACCGCCGGTACACCTTCCGCAGCTCCCAGAAGTTCGGCATGAGGGTGCCGGACATGCCGCCCAGCTTCTTG
>CANJKY010000613.1 GCA_947474875.1 Gemmataceae bacterium | reverse complement strand
GCCGGCGAGCGACCGGCCGGACGGGGTGGCGTATGAAGGGGCGAGCGGGGAGGCGCGGGCGGTGGCGGACGAGGTTCGGAAGAAGCTGGCCGAGGCGGTCCCCGAACGCGGGGCGAAAGCGGAACTGGAGCGGCTGGCGAAGGGGGCCGGCGAGGCGAAAGGGGATCGCGGCGAAGACGACAAACTGAAAAAGGACGAGGCCGCCGGAGCGAGAGCGGCGACCGACAAGCTCCCCGCCGTGCCGGCCGAACCGGGCAAGTTCGACGCGGTCCCGCCCACATTCAACGTGAACCCGCAGCCGCAGTCGCAGGCCCCGCTCAACCCGGCGAACAACTCACTTAACCTGAAGCAGACGAACGACGCCGACCGGGGTCAGGAGCAGCGGGCGCGGAAGGAGCCGCTCGACAACCTGTACAGCGGGCGGCGGGGCGCCTACGACACGCAACTCGGCGGGGGCGGGGGTGGCCGCGGCGGCAACTCGCAGGCCGTCAACCCGAACGGGGCGGGCGGATTCGGCGTCGGTCAGGCCGGACCGGGCGGGCCGGGGGTGGTTGCCCCGGGCGCGTCCTCTCCTGGCGCGGGCGGGATTCCGGGTAGCGGGGGCCCGGGTGGGCCGCCCGCCCCGGATACCAAGTCCAAACAGCAAGTTCAGCCCGACCTCAAGAAGAGCGGCCCCGGCGGAAGCGGGTTGCCGGGCCCGAGCCAGCCCGCGCCGCCGACCACCGCCCCGAACAACGCTCCTCCTCCGGCGGACGCCCCGACCCAACAACAGGCACAGGTGGACCCGGCCAAGGCGCGGGAGGAGCAGTACCGGAACAACCAGGAGTGGGCGGAGAAGCTGGCACGGGTGATCCAGGACCGCTCGCGGCTCGCGCCCGAGAAGAACCTGAAGGAGTTGAGCGGGAAAGACCAGCCCGTCGGGGCGAAGCCGAAGGATTCGGCCCCGCCTGCGGCCAAGGCGGACGGCAAGAACGCGGACTCGGCGAAGGGCGGGAAGGCGGACCCGAAGAAAGAGGTGACGAGTTCCGCCCATCCGACGTGGGCGGCGGCCAAGCCCGGCGAGTGCCCGGAGGAGGCGGGGGTGTCGGCGGCGGAAGCGAAGGCCCCGCCGGTGGTGGCCCCGGTGGCCGTCCGCCTCGGCCCGCTCCGCCCCCGCTGGCTGACCGCCGCCGACGGCACCGAGTACCTGCTGCTGGTGCGGGCAGCCACGTCCGACGAGCAGGTGTTGTATCAGGGGGTGGTGATAGACTGGCCGGCCCTGCGGGCCACCCTCACCGCCCTGGTGGCTGACCTGTTCCCGGGCGCCAGCCTGGTGGTGTTACGGGAGGACGACGACGCCCCGGCCGAGCGGACCATGACCACCCTGCCGGTGCGGCTGGACACCGGGGCGGATACCGGCTGCCCGGACTGCGGGTGGACGCCGCTGCGGTTCGGGCTGGTGATCGCGTGGGCGGCCGCCCTGCTGGCCATCGCCGCCACCGCCGTCGGCGGGCGGGCGGTGCTGGCCATGTCCGACCGCCGGGTGCGGTTCGCGTCCGCCGTCACCCACGAACTCCGCACCCCGCTCACCGCCCTCCAACTGCACCTCGACCTGCTGACCAGCGGGCTGGTAACGGACGAGGCGAAGAAGGCCGAGTACCTGGCCACGCTGTCCGCCGAGGTGGACCGGCTGAACCGGCTGGTGGAGAACGTGCTCGACTTCGCCCGGCTGGAAAAGCACTCGGCCGCCACCGCCGCCCGCCCGGTGCCGGTGGCCGACGTGCTCGCCGACCTGCACCGCACCTGGGCCGACCGGCTCCGCACCGAGGGGTTCGAGTTCGTAACCGAAACCGCGGACGCGCCGCCGGCGGTGCTGGCCGACTCGCGGGTGCTGGAGCAGGTGCTGGGCAACCTGATCGACAACGCCCGGAAATATGCGAAGGGGGCGGCCGACCGCCGCATCACGGTGCGGGCGGAGGCGGCCGGCCCGCGGGTGGCGATCGCGGTCGAGGACCACGGGCCGGGGGTGCCGACGGGCGAGCGGCGGACCATCTTCAAGCCGTTCACCCGCGGCAGCGGGGCGACGGACACCGGCGGGGCCGGCCTCGGGCTGAGCCTGGCGCGGGAGTGGGCGGAGCTGTTCGGCGGGTCGCTGACGTACCACCCGCACCCGGCCGGTGGGGCGTGCTTCCGCCTCGAACTGCCGGCCGCCGCAGACACATGAACGGGCGCCCAGAAATGTGAAAATCTGCGGTCTGGGGAAAAAGTGAGTTCCCGGCGGGCACGGGGTTGGCTATAGTCTTGAGAAGACTGGAAGACCGCTCGGAGTGTCCCAATGCCCACCCGCATGCTCGTTCGCGGCGCCGCCCTGTTCGCCCTGGTCTCCGGGCTGGTCGTGTTCGCGGCTCAGGCCGCCAGCGGCGACCACACCTCGGCCGTGACCAACGAACCGGCCCCCACCACCGTCGCGGCCAACACCCCCGGCAGCGGTGAGTCCGGCGTGCTGAACCTGAACGACCTGCACGACACCGGTCCGAGTTTGGGCGGCGGGTCCAAGTTCAAGCCCGCCCGCTAACACCGGCCGACCGCACCCGTGTCCGACCCGACTCGTGACCGCACCCCCGCCGCCCGGTACCTCCGGGCGGGCGGGGAGGCGGTTTTGCTCGTTCTGGCCACCCTCGCCGCCTGGCCGTTCGCCGGCGCCGACCCGGTGTGGGAGGCCGCCATCGGCGGAGCCGTCGCCCTGCTCGCCGGCTTGTGGGCGGCGCACGCCACCGTCACCCGCCGGGCGCGGTTCAAGCCCGACCTCGTGGCCGGCTGCCTCGCCGGCCTCGTCCTGCTGGCCGTCGTCCAACTCGTCCCGCTGCCGCTCGGACTGGTGAAAATAATCTCCCCGGCGCGGGCCGAGTGGCACACCGCGTTCACCCCCGACCCGCTCGAACGGCTGCCGGACGAGCCGGCGGCGGCCGTCCGCCCGGAGTTCGTCCCGCTGTCCGCCGACCCGTTCGCCACCCGCACGTTCGCCGCCCGTGTGCTGGCCGTGTTCGTGGTGTACGCCGCCGCCCGCAACTGGCTGGTGAGCAAGGCGGCGTTCCGCCGGCTGGCATGGGCGGCGCTGGCGAACGGGGTGGCGCTGGCGGTGTACGCCCTCGGCCAGTCCGCGTCCGGCGGGGCGAAGACGGTGTTCGGGACGATCGACGTCCGCGGGGCGTTCGGGCCGTTCGTCTGCCGCAACCACTACCCGGACTACATCGCCCTGTGCGCCGGGCTGGCGGTCGGGCTGCTGTTCGCCCCGCCGGAGGAGACCAAGCCGGAGGTGGACGCCGGCCCGCCGGGCGGGTTCTGGAGCGAACTGTTCGACGCAGTCACCGCCCCGCTCCAGTTGTTCGACCGGCCGGCGGCGGTGGCGGTCGCGCTGGCGGTCGGGCTGATGCTGGTGAGCGTGGCGTTTAGCCTGTCCCGGGGGGGGATGGCGGCGGTGGCCGGGGCTGGAGTTGCGGCGGTGCTGCTCGCCCGCTGGAAGTCGACCGGCGGCGGGGTGATCGGAGGGACGGCGGTGC
>CANJKY010000612.1 GCA_947474875.1 Gemmataceae bacterium | reverse complement strand
TTGACGGCTCAGGGGTCGGCCCGCCCGCGCGTCGTCCAGTGCCATCACCGCGCGGAGGTGAAGGACGCACGGGTGGTCTGGCATTCCGGCCACGGCCAGCGCCAGATTCGCCTTCGCCTCCTTGGGGCGGTTGGCCTGCCTCTGGCAGTGGGCGAGCAGTTGGCGGACTGCCGGGTGGTCGTGTCCGAGGGCGATGGCCTCGGTCGCGTACAAGAGTGCGGGGTCGGCCTGATTCGCCCGTGCGCAGCAGTACGCCGCGCAGGCGTAGTGATGGCCGGACCGCCGCTGTCTGGCCGACTCGGCGAACTCCATCGCCGCGAACCCGTACTCCCCCTGGTCGTGGAAGTACACCCCCCGCTCGTAGGGGTCGGTCGGGATGACTTCGGCGGCCGGGGCCAGGACCTGGGCGGCGGTCCACCCGCCGGCGCCAAGGGCGCCGGCCACCGCCCCGACGGCCACCCACCTGGCCCACGACCGGCGGCGGGCCGGGGCGAGCACCCGCACGCACTCGGCCGCCGTCGGCCGGTCGGCCGGCCGAGGCGCCAGGCAGCGTACGACCAGCCCCCACGCCCACCGCGACACCCCGCTCGGCCGCGGCCGCCCGCCCGGACGGAACGCCTGCTGCCGGTCGTGCATCCGCTCGGCGATCACCATCCGCTCGACCCCGCTCGGCGGGGCGTCCGCCCAGTACGGGTGTTCGCCGGTGAGCGCCTGCCACACCGTCACCCCGAGCGAGTACACGTCCGCCGCCGAAAACTCCCGCGGGTCGGCCGCCTCGTCGCAGATCAGACCGGCGAGCAACTCCGGGGCGAGGTACGGCAGGGTGCCGCCCACCCGCCCGTCGCCCCCGCGGCCGGCCGACAGGTTGAAGTCCAGCAGGTACGGGTGGCCGGTGCCACCGAGCAGCACGTTCGCCGGCTTCACGTCCCGGTGGGCCAGCCCGCGGGCGTGCAGGTACGCCAGGGCCTGCGCCACCCCGCACGCGATGCCGGCCACCACGGCCGGGTAGCGGTCGGACGGCCGGACGGCGAGGGCGGGAGACGGGAGGGCGGTCGGGTCGTCCGGCGAGTTGCCGGCGGCGAGAAAATGGCCCACGTCGCCAGCGGTACGGGGCCGACGTTCGGCCGCCGCGGCGATGAGCGATTCGAGCGTGCGGACGCCGTAGAACGGCATCACCACGACCCGATCGCGGCCCACCCGCGGGGCGGACAGCACCGGCATCAGGTGCGGGTGGGCTAGCGGCCCGAGGGTGTTCGCCTCCGAGTCATTCCCCGCGGACACCTTCAGCACCACTCCCCGCCGGCCGGCGGACAGGTCGCGGGCCAGGTAGACGTCGGCGAACCCGCCGCTCCCGAGCGGGCGAACGACTAAATAATCCCCAACCTGGTCGCCGGACAGATATCGCACGACCGGCCGATGGGCCGTGGCAAGAATCGAGTGGCGGTCGAACAGCCCGTGCAGGTCGATCAGCCGCAGCAGGGAGGTGCGGAACGGGAACCGGGCGGCGAACTCGTGCGGGTCCGGCCGGCGGCCGGCCTCCTCGCGAAGGCAGAACTCCTCGTAGGCCAGTTCCAGAGCGAGCGGGCGGGCGGCGGCCAGTTCCGGGTCGACGGCCAGCGCCGCCTCCGCGTCCGGCTCCTCCCCCTGCCGCCAGCGGTCCTGGACCGCTTCCGCACGGGCTGCCAGGCGGGCGACTGACGATCCGAGCGGTGAGCGGCAGGGGTCGGCGGACGGCGAACGGCTCATGCGCCGCCTCCGCCCGATCTCCGTCGCCCTGTTAGGCGGGCAACCAGTCGTTGGACCGTTTTCACCGACAGTCCGAACTCGTCGGCGACCGCGGCGTGCGTGTGCCCCTCCCAGACCATCGCCACCATCCGCTTCTCCCGCTCGCCCAGCCCGGCGGTCAGCCGCTCCCACCGGTCGCGTGCGATCACCTCTGCGCTCGGGGACGGGGCGTGGTCCTGAAGTTCCTCCGACGTCCGCAACCGCCGCTCGCGGCCCAGCCCGACCTTTAAGGTGGTCTGGTGGCGGTACTCCTCGGCCACCTTGAGTCGGGCCATCTGAGCCAGATACGCGACCAGCGACGACTCGTCGACCAACTCCGCCCGGTCCAGACTGGCGCGGAAGAACGACGCCCAAACGTCCTGGGTGAAATCGATCGAGTCGAACCGCCCCCGCATGGCCGGGGACAACCGGGTTCGCACCGCTCGGCGGACGACCGGCTTGTACCGCTTCACCAACTCCGCCAGAGCAGTCTCGTCACCCCGCCGGCAGCGGGTGATCAGTTGGACGATTTCGGGCGAGGTGGCCACAGAAAAGATCCTCGGTCCACACGCCGATAACGTGAGTTAATATGACAACGAATTCAAGTGAATTCCAGCGGGGCCGCCCGGGTGTCCCTCGCCCAGTTGTTCGATCAGAGCGTATTGCCGGAAAAGAGACTTGAAATAGCAGCACGGTCTGATGAAACTGTGCAAACCGCAACCGATCCGACGCCCACACTATCGCCCACACCGCCATGGACTTCCACCGATCCCGCCGACAGAACCTGATCCGCCTCGCGAAAGCCGACGAGGTGGACGGGTACCTGGTCACCCACCCCACCCACCTGAAATACCTGGCCGGGCCGATGAAGGCCCGCGCTGCGGTGGTCGCGGCCAAGGGCACCACCCTTCTCTGCCGCCCGGGGGTGGAACTGCCGGACGGCGAGGACACCGACCTGTCGGTGGTCACCGCCCCCCGAGGGGCAGACCCGACGGACGCCTTCGGCGAGTTGGTGCAGAAGACCGGGTGCAAGGTGGTCGGCGTGGACTCGGGCCATTGTCCGGTTGGCCTGTTCAACGCCCTCGCCGCCGCCCGCCCGAAAGTGGGGTTCAAGGCGGTGGCCGACCGGGTGACGGTGCTCCGCGGGGTGAAGGACCCGTCCGAGGTGGAGGAGATCCGGAACGCCGTCCGCGTGGCCGAGCGGGCGTACGTCATGTTCCGGGCGATGATGCGGGAGTCGGAGTCGGAAGCCGACCTGTGCCGGCTGATGGACCAGTTCGTACGGCACGCCGGCGGGACGTGCGAGTCGATACCGGCGCGGGTCGCGCTCGGCGAGAGCGGTGCCGACCCCGACCTCCCCCCCGGGGACAAACACCTGGCTGATGTGAGCAAGGGGCTAATCACCTGGGGTGCCAGCCTTAACTACACCTGCCTGCTGGAGCGGACGTTCCGCTCGCCGTACACCCCCATCCTGCTCCGTAAGACGAAGTTCGAGCGGACCGGGCACAAGCTGGACAAGGTGTACGGGGCAGTGCGGGACGCGCACAAGGCGGCAATCGCCGCCATCAAGGCCGGGGTGGAGATCGAGGCGGTGGCTGCGGCCGTGCAGGCGGTGTTCGACAAGGCCGGATATACCGAACACGCCGACCCGCGGTTCGGGCACGGGGTGGGGTTGGAGACGGAGGAGTACCCGTGGCTGATGGCCGGGCAGCCCGGCGCCATCGCCTCCGGCACGGTGCTGGTGATCCGCCCGACGATTCGCATCCCGAACTGGGGCGGGGTG
>CANJKY010000611.1 GCA_947474875.1 Gemmataceae bacterium | reverse complement strand
TTCCCGACCGCGAGCGGCAGGCTTCATCCCGGACCGTGTCGGCCGGAAATGAGAACCTCCGACGGCGGTTGCACGACCGGGGCGGGTTCGCTATACCCCACCCGCCCTGGGGGGTGGGGAGAATCTGACATGCGTACCGTCGCCGTGCTCGCGTTCCTGTTCGCGCTCGCCGCCTGCGGGTGTGAGGCGATGAAGAACGACCGCATCCTCGGCGACAAGCCGTGGCAGCCGACCTCTCTGGGCGGGATGACCGAGCGGTAACACACGTCCTGCGGAATACTCCCTTCTCCCGGCGGCTTCACGTCGCGGCGTTCGCCGCTTCTCGCACTTCGGTTGCCATCCCCTTCCCGCCGCCGACAATACCCGTATCCCGCGACCCTCACACCCGCCCGAGAACCCCGGCGATGCCTAACAGTTTCGACTCCCGTGCCACCCTCACCGTCGGCGGGCGGGCGTTCACCATTTACAAGCTGGCGGCCGTCGAGGCCGGCATCCCGCAGGCGAAGAAGCTGCCGTTCAGCCTGAAAATCCTCCTCGAAAACCTGCTGCGGAACGAGAACGGGCTGAGCGTGCGGAAGGCGGACATCGAGGCGCTGGCGAGGTGGAAGCCGAAGGCCGAGCCGGACACCGAGATCGCGTACACCCCGGCCCGCGTGCTGCTGCAAGACTTCACCGGGGTGCCGTGCGTGGTGGACCTGGCGGCCATGCGAGACGCCATGAAGGCGCTCGGCGGCGACCCGGCCCGGATCAACCCGCTGGTGCCGTGCGAACTCGTCATCGACCACTCGGTGCAGGTGGACGTGAACGGCACGCCCACCGCGTTCGCCGAGAACACCAAACTGGAGTACGAGCGGAACCAGGAGCGGTACACGTTCCTGCGATGGGGGCAGAACGCGTTCCGCAACTTCAAGGTGGTGCCGCCGGAGACGGGCATCGTCCACCAGGTGAACATCGAGTACCTGGCGCGGGTGGTGTTCCTGAACGACCACGGGGAGGCGTACCCGGACACGCTGGTGGGTACGGACAGCCACACCACGATGGTGAACGGCCTGGGGGTGCTGGGCTGGGGCGTCGGCGGCATCGAGGCCGAAGCCGCCATGCTCGGCCAGCCGGTGTCCATGCTCATCCCGCAGGTCATCGGGTTCAAGCTGAGCGGCCGGCTGAAGGAGGGGGCGACGGCCACCGACCTGGTGCTCACCGTCACCCAGATGCTGCGGAAGAAGGGGGTGGTCGGGAAGTTCGTCGAGTTCTTCGGGCCGGGGCTGGCCGAGCTGCCGCTGGCCGACCGGGCCACCATCGCCAACATGGCCCCGGAGTACGGCGCCACCTGCGGCATCTTCCCGGTGGACGCCGAAACGCTGACGTACCTCCGCACCACCGGTCGCACCGAGGAGCAGATCGCGCTGGTCGAGGCGTACATGAAGGAGCAAGGGTTGTTCCACGACGCCAACACCCCGCCGGCCGATTACACCGACACACTCGAACTGGATCTCTCGACCGTCGTGCCCAGCCTGGCCGGGCCGAGCCGCCCGCAGGACCGGGTGAACCTGACGGACGTGAAGAAGTCCTTCTACGAGTCGCTGCCAAAGCTGAAGGAGGCGGCGCAGGCGGCGAAGAAGAAGGCGATGTCGCTGGCGATGGCGGCCCCGGTTTCGACCGGCCCGGAGCCGACCAGCGACGGCCAACTGAACGACGGCAGCGTGGTCATCGCCGCCATCACCAGCTGCACCAACACCAGCAACCCGTACGTGATGGTGGCCGCCGGGCTGGTGGCGAAGAAGGCCGCGGAGAAGGGTCTGACCACCAAGCCGTGGGTGAAGACCAGCCTGGCCCCCGGCTCGAAGGTCGTCACCGACTACCTGACCGAATCGAAGCTGCTGCCCGAGTTGGAGAAGCAGCGGTTCCACGTCGTCGGCTACGGGTGCACCACCTGCATCGGCAACAGCGGCCCGCTGCCGGACGCCATCGGCAAGGAGATCGCCGACAAGGCGCTGGTGGTGTCGGCGGTGCTCAGCGGCAACCGTAACTTCGAGGGTCGCGTCCACGGCGACGTGCGGGCGAACTACCTGGCGTCCCCGCCACTGGTGGTCGCCTACGCCCTGGCCGGGCGGGTAGACATCGACTGGGACGCCGAGCCGGTGGGCACCGGGACGGACGGCGAGCCGGTGTTCCTGAAGGACATCTGGCCGACCATCGGCGAGGTGAAGGAGACGGTGGACGCGGCCATCAAGCAGGACAGCTACAAGCGGATCTACGCCGGGGTGTTCGACGGGGACGAGAACTGGAAGGCGCTGCCGGTGCCGCTCGGCGACCTGTTCGCGTGGGACGCCGGCTCCACCTACATCGCCAACCCGCCGTACTTCGCCGGCATGACCGCCACCCCGCCGCCGGTGCACGAGATCGAGGCCGCCCGCTGCCTGGCCCTGCTCGGCGACAGCATCACCACCGACCACATCAGCCCGGCCGGGAACATCAAGAAGGACAGCCCGGCCGGCCAGTACCTGATGGCCCATGGGGTGACCCCGGCCGAGTTCAACCAGTACGGCGCCCGCCGCGGGCACCACGAGGTGATGATGCGGGGCACGTTCGCCAACGTGCGGCTGAAGAACCTGCTGGTGCCCGGCGTCGAGGGCGGCGTCACCCGCTTCCTGCCGACCGACGAGGTGACCAGCATCTACGACGCGGCCATGAAGTACAAGGCGGCCGGCATCCCGCTGGTGGTGATCGGCGGCAAGGAGTACGGCAGCGGCAGCAGCCGCGACTGGGCGGCCAAGGGCACCAACCTGCTCGGTGTGAAGGCGGTGATCGCCGAGAGCTACGAGCGGATCCACCGCAGCAACCTGGTGGGCATGGGGGTGGTGCCGCTCCAGTTCCGGACCGGCGAAAGCGCCGCGTCCCTCGGGCTGACCGGCGAGGAGGCGTTCACCATCGCCGGGCTGGTGGCCGGGTTGTCCACCAACTTCGCCGCCGGCAAGGAACTGACGGTGACGGCCACGCGAGCGGACGGGAAGGAGATCAAGTTTCAGGCGGTGTGCCGCATCGACACCCCGCAGGAGGTGCTGTACTACCAGCACGGCGGCATCCTGCCGTACGTGCTGCGGCAACTGCTGGCGAAGTGACCCGCCCCGGTCGGACGGCGTGCTAAGCATCTCCTGGTGGCACATGACGCCAGGAGATGCACCATGAGCGGCACGCACCGGAAAGTTCTGCTCGGGCTGAGGCTGTCGTCGATCGGGCTGACGCTGGTGGCGGCTGCCGCGGTGCTGATGACCGCGCTGACGTTGTACGTTGGCGTCTACTACACACGTGATGCGGTGCTCTACCAGACCGCCGTCACGATGTTTCATGCCATCCAACTCGGCTGTCTCGTACTGCTCGCGGCGGGGCTGGTGACCGGACTTGTCGGCCGGTGTTTCTGCCTCGCCGTGCCGGCGACGGTGCGGACCGCCCCCGCCCGCATCGGTCTGGCCGTCGTGTTCGAGACGTGCGGCCTGCTCAGTGGCACGCTCCTCTTCGTGGCCGTTTACCTGTTCACGCCCATACCGCGG
>CANJKY010000610.1 GCA_947474875.1 Gemmataceae bacterium | reverse complement strand
TGGCCCCGGAGCAGGCCCGCGGGGAGGCGCTCGACCACCGGGCCGACCTGTTCAGCCTGGGCAGCGTGCTGTACCAGATGGCCAGCGGCCGCCCGCCGTTCCGGGCGAGCTCGACGCTGGCGGTGCTCAAGCGGGTGGCCGAGGACGCCCCGCGGCCGATCCGCGAGATCATCCCGGAGGTGCCCGACTGGTACTGCCGCATCGTGGAGAAGTTGCACGCCAAGGACCCGGCCGAGCGGTTCCAGACCGCCCGCGAGGTGGCCGATCTGCTGGCCGACTGCGAGACGCAGTTGGCCGACGGCGCCCGGCTGACCAACTACTCCCGCATCCCGCAGGCGAAGCCGGCGACGAAACCGCGACCGTGGTCGCGACGACGGGTGCGGGTGGCCGGCGGGCTGCTGGCCCTTGTGTCGCTCGTGTACATCGCGCTCTGGGGCGGACCGTTCGCCCAACGGTACGCGGCGAACAAGGGGGTGGTCGAGATCGAGCCGGCGGACGGGCTGATGCAGGTCATCGTCTACGGGGAAAACGGGCCGGTCTCGGACTGGTACGACGCCCGCACATCACCACAGATCAACCTGCCGCCGGGGCAGTACACGCTCGTGGCGAGTGTCCGCCCGGACAAACAGATCGAACGATGGGAGATCAACGGCCGCAGCTTCGTCTGGCTCGGGGGGATGCGAATCACCACGCCCGTCGCGAATCCCACCTTCGCAGTCAAGCGGGGCGAGCGGGTGACCATCAGCGTGACCACGCGGGACGCCCCGCCCCCGGCCGAGGGGCAGTCAGAGAAGGAGCGGCTGCAAGGAACTTGGATCGCGATCTCACTGGAATCGCAGGGGAAGTTTCTGCCGGTGAATCCGACCGGCGATCTGAGCCTTGTGATCGCGGGGAGCCAAATGCGCCTCACCATGCGCGGCAACCCGGCCGGGGGTGGGGCGTTCACGCTCGACCCGAGCCGCACTCCCAAAGAGATCGACGTGAACGAGGTGGACGGCAAGGGGCGGCTCTTGGGCATCTACCGGCTGGAGGGCGATCGGCTGACCCTCTGCCTGGGCGACACTGGCGGGCCGCGGCCGACGATGTTTGAGACCCAGCCCGACCTACAGTCGAAACGGCTCAACGTGGTATTTCGCCGGGCGACCGCAAACGAAGTGGGTTGGGTGCAACTGTTCAACGGCAAAGACCTGAGTGGGTGGAAGGAGTTCCCGGCCGGGCGGGGCAGTTGGACGGTGGAGAACGGGCTGCTGGTGGGGAAGGGCCGGCCGAGCCACCTGTTCACCGACCGGGGGGACTTCACCAACTTCCACCTGCGGATGGAACTGCGGGTGCGGGCCGGGAAGAACGCCGGCGCGCTGGGCGTGTTCAGCCGGGTGCCCGTGGAGGATCCGGGGGTAGTGCTGTCGACGGATGAGGGCATGGGATTTTCGAAGGACCGGGTGCTAGTTCCGAAGCTGTACGGCGGGGCGGACGTACCGGCAGCCAAGTACCGCCCCCACCCGGTCGTCTCCTGGGGTGGGGATCTGAAAGGGGAAACGGTCGGCCTGGGAATGCGGGTGACGCCAGACGAGTGGATGACGTGTGAGTTCGTCCTGGACGCCGGGCAGAGTTCGCTCTTCGTCAAGACTGAGCGGGGCACCGAGAACACTCACAGCCGTTACAACTCGCCTCCGAAAGCCGCCGGCCACCTCGCCCTGCAGTTGTTCGACGACTGGTCGGTGATGGAAATCCGCAAGATCGAGATCAAGGAGCTGCCGGCGTCCGCCCAGCAGCCTGGCGGGTCGGCACCCCAGTCCGACGCCGATCGGCTCAAGGGCGAGTGGCTGGTGGTGTCGGCCACGTCCGGCGGGAAGACAATCACCCCGAAGGCCGGTGACGAGCCGGTGCTTGACTTCGGCCCGAAGGAGTTCGGCATCACCACCCCCGCGGACGGCCACCGGGTCGGCGGGTCCTACCGCCTCGACCCCGCCCGCGGCGAACTCGCCCTCCAGGACCCCCGGACCGGCCCCCTCTTCCTGCCGATCGGGTACCGGTTCGACGGCGACCGCCTGCGGCTCACCCCGCCCGCCGGGGCGTTCGACGACCTGATCGCGACCGACCGCATCCGCAGCCTGAACAACCTGAAACAGTTGGCCCTCGCCGCCCACAACTACCACGAGAGCACCAGCACCTTGCCACCCGTCGGGCTGCCCGCCCCGACCGGGGACGATCTCACCCCGCGGCTGTCGTGGCGGGTGGCCCTGCTGCCGTACATCGAGGAGGACACGCTATACAGGCAGTTCAAACTGGATGAATCGTGGGACAGCGAGCACAACAAGAGGCTGATCGAGAAGATGCCCAAGGTGTTCGCCACGCCGGGGGTGAAGGCGTCGCCCGGCCACACACACTACCGGGCGTTCACCGGCCCCGGCACGGCCCTCGAACCGGGGAGGAATCCGCGACAGGGGCCAAAGTTCCCCGTCGACTTCACGGACGGTTCGGCGAACACGCTATTGTTCGTGGAGGCGGACGAGCCGACCGTGTGGACGAAACCGGACGACCTGCCGTTCGACCCGATGAAGCCGCTGCCGAAGTTGCGGGAGGTGGACGGCGGGGGGAACGTGGCCTTCGCGGACGGGCGCGGCGCCGCGCTTGCGCTGCCGATCAAGGACGACGTGCTGCGGGAACTGGTCACCCGCAACGGGGGGGAGGTCCCGCGGTTCACCGAACTGCCGCGGAACGCCGGGAAGGACCCGGTGGTGCTGGAGTGCGTGCGGAAGGGCGCGCCCGTTGCTCCCCCCGAGCCGCCCGCCCCACCCCGCCCGGCGGACGTGGACATCCCGTCCGACAAACTGAAGCGGTCTCCGTGACGACGGCCGCGGGCGGACGAGCCGCCCAGGCTCACCCCATCCGCTTTTTGAGCTCGGCGTCCACCGCGTCCAGGTACTCGTCGGTGGTCAGGTACGGGGCCTCGGCGTCGATCAGGATGGCGAGGTCTTTCGTCATCTTCCCGCTCTCGACCATGTCCACGCACACCTTCTCCACCGTCTCGGCGAACTTCACCACGTCCGGGGTGTTGTCCATCCGCCCGCGGTAGATCAGCCCGCGGGTCCAGGCGTAGATGCTGGCGATCGGGTTGGTGCTCGTCTTCTTCCCTTTCTGGTGTTCGCGGTAGTGGCGGGTGACGGTGCCGTGCGCCGCCTCCGCCTCCACCGTCTTGCCGTCCGGGGTGGTGAGCACGCTGGTCATGAGGCCGAGGCTGCCGTACCCCTGGGCCACCGTGTCCGACTGCACGTCCCCGTCGTAGTTCTTGCACGCCCACAAGTACCCGCCGGTCCACTTCAGGTTGGCCGCCACCATGTCGTCGATCAGGCGGTGCTCGTAGGTCAGCTTCTTGGCGTCGAACTGGGCCTTGAACTCGGCGTCGAACACCTCCTGGAACAGGTTCTTGAACCGCCCGTCGTACACCTTAAGGATGGTGTTCTTGGTGGACAGGTACACCGAGTAGTCGCGGCTCAGGCCGTAGTTGAAGCAGGCGCGGGCGAACCCGCGGATGCTGTCGTCCAGGTTGT
>CANJKY010000609.1 GCA_947474875.1 Gemmataceae bacterium | reverse complement strand
GGGACCGGACCCAGGTGTGGGCGACGTGGGTCACGGGCCCGTCACCAGGACCGGACCCACCCTACCAGAACTTCGCCCGGATGGGTACGATGGGCCGACTCACCCCGAGGCCGTACCCATGCCGTCCGTGTCGTGCCCGTCGTGTTCGGCCCGCGTCAAGCTGTCCGCGGCGTCCGGCCACCGGCTGAGGTGCCCGGAGTGCGGCGAGCGGTTCGCCGTGCCGGACGAGGACGAGGACGACCGCCCGCGGCGGACGAAGCCGTCGAAGGGCGGCCTGCCGGCGTGGGTGTTCATGGCGGGCGGGGCGGCGGTCACGCTGGTGATCGTCCTGGTGGTGCTGGCGGTGGTGCTGAGCCGCGGGAAAGGCGGTAAGGGGTTGGACCCACTGGCGGTGCTGGACTCGCCCCCCGAGGGGTATGGCACCGTGCGGGATCCGGCCGGCGGGTTTCGCGTGTACCTGCCCGGTCAGCCGAAGAAGATGCCGGACGCCGAGAAGGTGGTGTGGGCGAGCTACACCGGCGGCGGGTTCGGCAACCCGATGTCCGATTTCGGCGTGATGTGCGCCCCGCTGCCGGCGGGCGCCAAGCCCGGCCCGCCGGAGGAGTTCGAGAAGTTGCTTCAACTGGCCGACCCGTCCTACGAGGGCGGGAAGACGGACGAGGTGGTCAGCCGCAAGCTGGCCACGCTCGACGGCCGGCCGTCGCTCGAAATCCGCACGCGAGAGCACTCCGAGTTCTTCCGCAACGACCCGCCCCCGCCGCCGGCCGAGTTCGACAAGCGGACGCACACCATCTACTACGTCACCACCAACGGCAAGAAGGTGGCGGTCATCAAGGTGCGGCTGAAGGGCACGTTCACCGACGAGCGGATGCTCCGCACCATCGTGGAGTCGTTCGCGTTCTTGTGAGCCGGGTGGGGTCTCCCACCTACCCGCATGTCACTCCGCCCCGGCTGTCGATACAGTACCGGTCCTTAGCCGAAGGAGCGGACCGCATGACGCCGATGATGCAGCAACTCCAGGCCGCCCGCGACCAGCACCCGGGCATGGTGGTGCTGTTCCAGAACGGCGAGTTCTTCGAGCTGTTCGGCGACGACGCCGAACTCGGCCACCGCGTCCTCGGCCTCACCCTCGCCCGGCGGGAGGACAACCAGCCGCAGATGGCCGGGTTCCCCCTCGCCAAGTTGGATCACAACCTGCGACAACTCCTCGCCGCCGGGCACCGGGTGGCGGTGGTCGAGCAGATGGAGCCGCCGAACCCGGCGGTCAAAGGCCCAATCCGCCGGGAAGTCACCCGCGTCGTCACCCTCGGCACGGTGACGGAAGACGAACTGCTCGACCCGCGGCGGCCGAATCACCTGGTCAGCGTGTATCGCAACCCGGCTGGCATCTTCGGGGTCGCGTGGGTGGATCTGACCGCCGGCGTGTTCGCCGCCGCCGACCTGGACGAGCGGCAACTGGCCGACGAGATGGCCCGGCTGAACGCCGCCGAGTGCCTGCTGCCCGACGCCCAGTTCGACGACACCCGCCCGCGACTCGGGCCGGTCCGCGGCGTCACCCCGCGGCCGACGTGGACGTTCGACCCGAACACCGCACTTGATGCGTTGAAGAAGCAGTTCGCCGTCGGCACCCTGGCCGGGTTCGGGTTCGCCGACCGCCAGCCGTGCCTGACCGCCGCCGGCGGGCTGCTCATCTACCTGCACGAGACGGTGAAGGCCGACCTGGGGCACCTCCGCCGGCTGTGCCCGCACCGCCCGGACCAGTTCCTGGTGCTAGACGAAGTCACCCGCCGCAGCCTGGAACTCACCCGCACGCTGCGGGACAACCAGCGGGACGGGTCGCTGCTCAGCCTGATCGACCGCACCGTCACCCCGATGGGCGCCCGCTTCCTGCACGACCACCTGCTCGCCCCGCTGAACGACATCGCGGCGATTGACGCCCGGCTGGACGCGGTGGAGGAGCTGCTGAACGAGCACATGCTGCGGAACGACCTGCGGGGGCTGCTCGATGCCACCTCCGACCTGCACCGGCTGACGACGCGGGTGTCCACGGCGCGGGCCACGCCGAAGGACCTGGGGGCCATCGCCCGCACCCTGCGGCTGCTGCCGAAACTGAAGGCGAAGTTGACCGGCCGGCGGGCCAAGCTGCTGAACGACCTCGAAGCGAAGCTGGAACTGGTGCCGGACATCCGCGAGATGCTGGACACCGCACTGGTGGACGACCCGCCGTACTCGCCGAAGGAGGGCGGGGTGGTCCGCGACGGGTTCCACGCCGAACTGGACGAGCTCAAGAAGTTGTCGAAGGACGGCAAGGACTGGATCGCCCGGTACCAGGCGGCCGAGATCACCCGCACCGGCATCAACAGCCTGAAGGTCGGGTTCACCGACGTGATGGGGTACTACATCGAGATCACCAACGCGAACGAGAACCGGGTGCCGGCCGACTACGTGCATGAGCGGACGCTGAAGAACGCCAAGCGGTACGTCACCCCCAAGCTGAAGGAGTACGAGGAGAAAGTGCTGACGGCGCAGGACAAGAGCCGGGCGCTGGAGTTCGAGCTGTTCCTGCAATTGCGGGACAAGGTGGCCGCCGAGACAAACCGCTTGTTGCAAACGGCGGACGTGCTGGCGACGGTCGATTTCCTCAGCGGGTTGGCGGAACTGGCCGCCAGCCGCAACTACGTCCGCCCGCGGTTGGTGTCGGAGCCGGTGCTGGACATTCGGGCCGGGCGGCACCCGGTACTCGACCAGATCCTCCCGCCGGGCACGTTCGTGCCGAACGACACCCGGTTGTCGGCGGACGACGGCACGTTCTGGCTCGTCACCGGGCCGAACATGGCGGGCAAATCCACGTTCCTGCGGCAGACGGCGCTCGTCACCCTGCTAGCGCACGTCGGCAGCTTCGTGCCGGCCAAGTCCGCCGTCGTCGGGCTGACCGACCGCATCTTCACCCGCGTCGGGGCGAGCGACGAACTCGGCCGCGGGCAGAGCACGTTCATGGTGGAGATGACCGAGGCGGCGAACATCCTGCACAACGCCAGCCCGCGGAGCCTGGTCATCCTGGACGAGATCGGCCGCGGCACCGCCACCTTCGACGGCGTCAGCCTGGCGTGGGCGATCACCGAGTACCTGCACGACGTGACCGGCTGCCGGGCGTTGTTCGCCACCCACTACCACGAGCTGTCGCAGTTGGAGGGCACGCTGCCGCGGCTGCGGAACTATACCGTACAGGTGCAGGAGTTGGAGAACGAGGTGATCTTCCTGCACACCATCGCGGCCGGCAGCGCGGGCAAGAGCTACGGTATCCACGTGGCGCGGCTGGCCGGGGTGCCGGAGCCGGTGCTGACGCGGGCGGCGCAGGTGCTGGTGACGCTGGAAAGCCCGCACCAGTTGCCCACCCCGCCGAAGGAGGTGGCGAAGGCGGAGGCGAAACCACGCCGGCCAGCGGCGGTGCGGCCGGAGCCGACGGTGATCGACCCGCCGGAGCGGGCGAAGCGGAAGGCTCAGCCGAGCGGCCCGAGCCTGTTCGGGGACGAGGTGTGATCTTCGGTTTGCCGCG
>CANJKY010000608.1 GCA_947474875.1 Gemmataceae bacterium | reverse complement strand
AGAAGTGATGGACGAGTTCGTTTCGCCCGGACCTGCAACGAGACCGTGAGTGTGCGGACAAGCCGTCCGGTCGTGTAACACGCACCGGACGGCTTTGTCGGGTTGGGGTTATCACCGGCAGTGGCAAGCCACTTTTCACCAGTCGGTCAGCACCTCGCCCCGATCTCTCGTCACTGCGGACCAGAACACATACTCGTCCACGGAACCACGCAGCGCACGCACGCTGCCGTCGAACAAGAGCGTCGGCAGCCCTGACGAAAACGGCGTCTGGGGTACCCCACTCCACGCCTGTTCCGCCTTCGGTCGAACCTGGAATGTGTACCCGGGCACGGATGATCGTGATCGCGGTAACCCGTCGGGTCCGGTGAACGTGACCGGGTACACATCCTCGGCGATGCCACGATCGGCAAAGCTGGCTCGCCTGCTGGGGGCGTAGGCGTAGCGGAGCGTGTCCGGGTCGAAGTTCGTTGTCTGGTCTTTGTAGCGGCACTTGATAAACATTGGCCCGTCCGGCACCGTCAGTTGCATGGATTGGAAATACCGCTCCACCGCGGCGATCGTACTCGACGTACCGTCGGAGAATCCCGTGTCGATCCTGGGCCTACCCTCCAACGCGGTGTAATTCAGGCCGTAGCTAGACGGCGCGTCCAGCCGGGCAGCGAACTGGATTGTCGGGTCACCAGGACTCATGAAAGTCTTTCGGTGTGGGTCCGCCGCGTACAAGTCGTCATCCGATGTCAACGGCCCCCTCTTCCGCGGCGGCTCGGAGTCGATGAACGGGACCAGTTGACTCAGCGCCGGCACGTCGAAGTTCGGCCCCACCCCCAGAGTGTCCTTCTTCATGTTCATGACTCCGGGTAATGTCCCCTTGGCGTCATGGTAAGAGTGCAGTGCAAGCCCGATCTGCTTCAGGTTGTTGCAGCTCTCCGTGCGACGTGCCACGTCACGGACCTGTTGCACCGCGGGCAACAGCAGTCCGATCAGGACGGCGATGATGGCGAGTACGAGGAGCAGTTCGATCAGGCTAAGCCCACCCCGCCTCTGCGGATCACCCATAATGTGGTCTCCATCGGGCGAAGGGACACTACCGGGTTAGGTGATTCGGCTCACAGAGACTGAGGCACGGCCTGCCAGCCAGACTGCGCGATGGCAATGCCGTCGTCGTTGTAAAGGTGGGCACGGAGGTAATAACTCCGGGTGGAGTCGTAGTCCGTTAGCACCCCACCGCTGTAGCTCTGACCGTAGCCCGACGTGACCGGGTACTCCTTGAATTCGCTGAGCGTGTCCGTGGAGCCGGTCTTGGTCCCCTTCACTTGAAGGGTGATCTTCGAGAGTGTCTGACCGCCATCCCAGAAGGTGCCGGTGGTGGGAAAGTACGCCTTCGTTGGGTCCATCGGCTGGACCACGAGCGGGCCTGGGGTCGTGTCGATGGCGGGATTGGTCGCCCCCAAGTAGCTCAGCATGACGTTGCCGAGAATCAGGGAAGCCAGCACGACGCGAGGGACGAACGAACGAAACATGTCGTACTCCTGTAGGATTGGCCGGGCGACTGAGAGATGATAATCCGGGGGGGGGGGGGTAGTCAAGCATATTTGATTGTTATCCAATCAATTCGCCTATCTGTTGGCACTAGAACGATTTGCATCGCAACACGCAGGTCAATCTTGTGGGGCATGAATGAGAAGTCACCTTCGGACGGTGCGGTACCACCCCCGCTCGGTCTTCCACAGCCCTTCTACCGCGATCCAGCCGAGCCGCGCCACCAGCAGCGGGGTGCGGCACAGGTCTGCCCACCTTCGGCCGGTCAGCCCGACCCGCCGCACCGCCCGACCGTACACCCAGGCGGTGGCAACCAGCAGCAACCCGGCCCACGCGACGAACAGTGGCTGGCCGAACACCAGCACCATGGCCATTGTCGCCGTCAGTTGCACCAGCACTAGCGGCTTGCTGACCAGCCACCCGCTGTTCCACCGCAGAGCCGCCCGCCACCGCCGCCGCTGGGCGCACAACCCGTCCGCCCCGGCCGGGGCGTCGCACCGCACCGCCTCATCTGCGATCAGCCGCACCTTCACCTTGGCCCGTTCCAGCGAGTCCGCGTACTCGGCATCCTCGGCCAGCCCGGTGGCGGTCCACGGCAGGCGCTTGAGCAGCGAGCGGCGGAAGAGCATCCCGGTGCCGCGGAGCGGGGTGCGGCCCGTCAGCCGGTGACGGCCGACCGCCACCGCGTGATCCACCTCCGCCCCGACCGCCGCCAGGAACCCGGCCGGGCTGTCGTCCGCGTTCCGCGACACCACCCGCACCTGCCCAGCCTCGGCCCCATCGCTCAACAGCCGGTCGCACGCCCGCAGCAACCCCGGTGTCACCTCGCAGTCGGCATCCAGGATCAGCACAGCATCCGCCCGAACCCGTTCCAGACCGAACGCCAGGGCGTACCCCTTCCCGCGGCGGTCTGGGTCGGTACGGACGAACACCTCCGCTCCGGCGTCCGCGGCTATCTCCGCAGTGCGGTCGGTGCAGTTGTCGGCGATGACAACGACGCGGAGTAGGTCCGGCGGATAGTCTGACGAGCGGACCGACTGCAGTGTTCGGGGCAGGCCGGCTTCTTCGTCATGCGCCGGGATGAGAACGGTGATGTGATGCCAGGGCGGTTCGCCGGAGTGCGACACCCGCGGTCGCCCCAACCCGAGCAGCGTGAACAGTAGGTAGTACCCGGCCGCCACCGTCGCCGGCACCAGCACCAATAGGCAGACGGCGACGGCCATGACGGACGCCCGGCGGCGGGTGGGTTCAACCGTTTCGCCGGGGCATACCGTCGCCCCCGGTTTGGGGCAACGAAAAAACGGCCGATTACTCCCCCCGCTCCTTCCGCACCTCGGCGTACTTGGCGTTCAGCTTCCGCGTCAGTTCGGGCAGCTTGTCGATGTACCGCTTATGCGGCCGGGGCTGGACGCGGGTGAGGGCGTAAGCCGAGATGAGCGGCAGGGCCACAGTGCTGTCCACGTAGCACGTGACCGTGCCGGGCAACTTGTCCGGGTCCACCTTACCCCAGGTCATCGCCTCGCTCGGAGTGGCCCCGCTCAAGCCGCCGGTGTCCGGCCGGGCGTCGGTGAACTGCAAGAAGTAGTCGTGCCCGCTCTCGGCCAGCCCGAGTACCTCCTGGATTTGCGGCTCGGTTTGCAGCATGAAATTCTTCGGACTGCCCCCGCCCAGAATGAACACCCCGCTGGTGCCGCCGGTGGCCTTCGCCTCCCACACGATACCGGCCGTCTGGTTCACGTCCCGGAACGGGTCCATATTTAGCTTGTACCCCTCCAGTTGCAGCGCGGCGACGTTCATGCCGATGCTGCTGTCGCCGGGGCTGCTGGTGTAGATAGGCACCCCGGCCCGGTACGCCGCCGCCAGCAGGCTCTTCCCCTTCACCCCCGTCTGCTGCTCCCGCTCGTTCAGGTACTTGCCCACCAGGTTGTGGAACTCGGCGGTGCTGAACGTGTGCTGGAACGCCTCCCCCCGCAGCAGGGTGCGGTAGAACTTGTCCGTGCCGAGCAGGTTGTCGTAGTCAAACACGATGTCGT
>CANJKY010000607.1 GCA_947474875.1 Gemmataceae bacterium | reverse complement strand
TGGACGACACCGATGGGTTCGTGAAGGTCATCACCGACGCCAAGACGGACCGGCTGCTCGGCGTCCACATCCTCGGCCCGCGGGCGTCCGACCTGATCGCCGAGGCGGTGGCGGTGATGGAGTACCACGGCAGCGCCGAGGACATCGCCCGCATGGTCCACGGCCACCCGAGTTTGACCGAGAGCGTCGGCGAAGCGGCACGGGCGGCGTGGCTGGGCACGGCGATCCATGCTTGAGCCGGGAGGCAAAATGCCCGACCGATATGCCGTCGTAGTGAGGGTGGCGACTCCGGGTCAGCCCGCCTTCCAACTTCGGAAGGGCGAACTCGGGATCTCCGTGTTCGACCCGGACGGGGTCAGCCCGCCGTTGACCGAGGACGAAATCCTGGCCCCGTTTCGCGCCGGCAGCGTTGTGGTGTACCGTACACTGGAGCAGATCACGGAAGCCGGGTTGGTGCTGATCGAAACACCGGGTGCGGACGCGTTGCCGGACCGCCTCCGAGTCGCACACCGAGAGATCACCGCCCCGCCCACGGCATCCCGAGCCGAACTCAAATCCGCCCTCAAGCGGTTGGAGGACGTATGAGTGTCACCGAGCAAACCGCGGTAGAAGTCTCGCCCGAGTTGCTGGACGCCATTTCACAGTTACCCGTGAGCCGCGAGATGCAACACTGCGGGCAGTCGTTCACCGTTTCCCCGTTCGACCTGTACGCCACCTGCCCCAATTGTCGGAGCCGGGTGAAGCTGCGGTCGTTCGCCGCCGTTCCAGAGTTGGAAGACGTGTTCGACGCCGTGTTCGCGTGGATGAACCAACCAGGAGCGGCCGAGGTGGCGGAGAAACGCCGGCAGGAGATCGCCGCGGACGAGGAATGAGGGAGCCGCAATGACCGAACCCGAGTGGCTGACAGGTAACGACCCAGTCGCGTTGATGTGCGGCCTACAAGGGTTCAACATCTCGTACCGGAAACAGCAGTTGTTCAACTGTGCGGTGGCCCGTGCCGTGTGCAACCCATGGCCGGACCCGGTGTGCGAAAAGCACATTGAGTTGGTGGAACGTCAACTCGATCAGCATCCGGTTGACGAAGCTGAGTGCGACCGAGTGAAAGACGAAGTGGGAGAGCTGGCACGGGCTTCAGCCATACCCGCCCAAGAGGCGTTCGAAGAGTCGGGGCAATGGACACCATCCGTGTTGGACCAACTACGTCGCTCCATCGGGATTACCACAACCGACATGGTTCTCGGGTCGATGGAGTGGTGGTATTGGCTCAGCGATCTTGAGTACACGAGCACCCTGTCCGCGTTTGACGCCGTCTGGGGTTCGATGTTGATCGACAATTATCGAGCCTGTCTCCCGCTCCTCCGCTGCATCGTCGGCAACCCGTTCCGGCCGGTCACATTCGATCCCGCGTGGCGGTCCGAAACGGCCGTTGCGTTGGCGACCGGTATCTACGCGGATCACGCTTTCGACCGCCTACCCATTCTTGCCGACGCGCTCGAAGAAGCGGGTTGCGATCACCCCGAAGTACTCGCCCACTGCCGCGGTCCCGGCCCCCATGCCCGCGGGTGCTGGGTGGCGGACGGCGTACTTACAAAGTCGTGATGGCGGGGTTGCGTTAGTCGAAGTGAAAAACGAACCGGCTCACAAGTGGCCTCTCCCTCCACTTGCAAGCCGGTTTGGCTCTCGCCATCTTACTTAATGCAGGCAGTGTGCCAATTCCCAAAGCCGGTCGGACGCATTGTCTTAAAACGTCAAATCACAATGGTTTATGTCCCGAGCGGTGGTGGACGCGATCTTCAGGCGTGGGATGTGAAGCGCGAAGTGCATTCAGAAAACGCCCGCCCTACGGGCAGCATGCGTCGAAAGTGTGCAGTCCGCCTGTTCAGTTACTTGCAGGTGTGTCGCTCGTCTTGCCGTCGTTCGCCGATGCGACCTCGCTCAGGAACGCCGCCGCGTACCGGATCTTGGCCGCCGTCGCGTCCTCCCGTCCGTGCAGCACGTCGCCGACCAGTTCCCGCATCAGCCCGAAGCACTCGACCGCCGACGCGTCGTTCCGCCGCTTCGCCAGCGCCCGCCGCACCGTCGCCTCCGTCCACACCAGCCCGCCGAGCAGCCGGCTCTGCCACCCGGACCAGTGCTTGCGGGCGTAGGCCAGCAGCGCGTGCCGCGTCACCAGCCGCAGCGGCGGGGGTACTTTCCGCGTGTGCAGCGGGAAGTGGTGCGTCACCCGCAGGGCCGGCTCGTACCACACGCTCCACCCACCGTCCTGGGCGCGGCGGCAGAAGTCCACGTCCTCGTAATACAGGAAGAACGTCTCGTCCATCCCCCGCAGTTGCTCGAAGCAGTCGCGGCGAACGAGCAGGCACCCGCCGGTCACCCACGGCACCTGCTGCCGGCCGCCGAGCGAGCGATGCTGGCACTTCCGCCGGGACCGCGGCACCAGCAGCCCGGCCACCGTGCGGAACAGGTTCGGGAACACCCCGGCGCTGGCCTGGCGGCTGCCGTCGCGGTTCCGCAGTTGGAACCCGATCACCCCGGCGGACGGGTCGATGGCCGGGAACCGCTGGGCCTTCTCCAACACCTCGTCCAGGAAGCCGGGGTGGACGGTCACGTCCGGGTTGAGCAGCAGCACCCACTCGCCGCGGCTCAGGTTGCTGCCGCGGTTCACCGCCTTGGCGAACCCGCAGTTGCGGCCGAACTTCACCACCGACACCCCGGACAGCCGCCGCAACTTCCGCGGGATGTCGCTCTTGGGCGAGTGGTTGTCGACGATCACCACCTCCGCCGCCCCGCGGCGGACGGCCTCGCAGTTCCGCAGCTGGCGGGTGAGCCGGGCGGTGTTCCTCCACTGGCAGAAGTTGACGATGACCACCGACAGTTGTGGGGTCTCGATCGCCACCCGCGGGCGAACAGGACGGACCCGCGGCCCCTCGGCGATGCGGGCCGGGGCCAGTTCGGGAGCGTCGGCGAGAGCGGCCAAACCCATTGGGGAATCCTTCCCACGGGGCGGTCCGTCCGTGACCGCCCGTCCGCAGGGGCCGCATATTGGCAAACCCCCGCCGGCAACGCAACCTCAACTGGCGGGCGGCTTCGCCGGGCGAAAACTGCCCTCAGCTCTTTACCCCTGGCGCAAGATTTCGCCGCCGCTAACGTAGAACTATGTGGGGTGGACGAAACGCCCGGTTTCGGCCATGTTCAGCGGTTGTCGCGGTCGCCGGAACCGACCGCCGGTCGGACCCTTCCGGGACAGAGAGGACGTACCGATGCGGAACTTCCTGGCGTTCATCGGGCTGGTGTTGGTGGCGTTCGTGGTAATCGGGTTCTACCGCGGGTGGTTCTCGGTCAGCGTGGACAGCGACAAGAACTTCACCATCAAGGGCGACGGACAGAAGATCTTGAAAGAGAGCAGAGACGGCCTGGAGGCCGGCCTGGAAAAGGCGAAGGACATCGCTGACAACTTGAAGAAAGACGACAGCGGTACCCCGTCGCCAGCCACCACCGCCGGCCCGACCGGCCGCTGAGTCTTGGCGGGCAGCGGGGCGTGTCACACGGGCCTGGGGCGTGAGCGGCCGGAGGAATCA
>CANJKY010000606.1 GCA_947474875.1 Gemmataceae bacterium | reverse complement strand
GGGGCGGTCGGGACGGAGCCGGTCGGCGGCGCCTGGGCCGTGAGCACGGAGGTGAGGGCGAACAGGCCGGCGGTCAGGACCGTCAGGGTTCGCAGGACGGAGAGCGGTCGGACTGCCATCGCTTTGCCTCCGGACCGAGGGGTCGGGGTGTGATCCGCTGCTGTTCAGACGACGCCGGGGCGGGTTTCCAACCGCCGCTCGGCCAATTCTTGACTGCCCGTGACAATTCCGCAACCGGCGGCTCTGTTACTGGTGGCACAGGTCTGGAGACCTGTGCCACCAGAGTGTGTCACTTCGTCACCTCGACAGTCAGTTCCACCGGGCGGATCGGCCGGTCCTTTTTGAACGGGCCGGGCCGCAGGGTGACGGTGTACAGCCCCGGCTTCATCCCGGCGGTGATGGTCAGGTCGGCCTTGGTCAACTCCTCGCCGGCCGACTTCACCGTCATCTCCTTCGGCACCGTCAGGCCAGAGTCGGCCGGGGTGTCGATGGCGATGTACGCCTCGTCCTTGTCGTACAGCCGCCACTCGACCGACACCTGGGTGGTAACGGTCTTGCCCGCCTGCACCTGCACCACGCGGGGCACGCTCACGTTCGGCACGAATAGCTTTTCGCTCTCGTTCTTCTCGATCTCCTTGATGTTCTTGCCCTGGTTCTGCTGGGCGGCGATGATCTTCCGCAGTTCCTCCCGCCCTTTCGCCAGGTCCTGCCCGATGCCGATCTCCGTCTGCAGCTCGGCCAGGTCGCGGTTCAGGGCCAGGTAGTCGGTGCGGGCGACGCTCACCTCCTCGTTCGACGGCCGGCGGGCGGTCGCCAGGGCCGACTGGTACGCGGCCAGCGACTGCTCGCACTTGGGCAGCGAGGTGTCGAAGATCCGCTTCAGGATGTCCAGGTACCCGTTCTTCCGCATGTTCGGGTCCGTCACCTGGTACTTACGGAGGACGTTCGGCCCGCACCGGTTGGTGTCCAGCTCGCGGTACAGCTTGTCGTACTCCGTCCGCATGGTGGACAGGATGTCCCGCACCTTGTTCACGTCCTGCTGGATGTCGGTGGCCCGCACGGCGGACGAGTCGAGCTGGTCCTTCCACCCCTTGGCGGCGGCCGGGTCGGCCGGCGGCTGCGGCGGCAGCAGGGTGAGGATGGACGACTCCTTCTCCAGTTTGGTGAACCCGTCCGTCGCCTTCTTCATCACGTCCTCCATCCGCGTCATCTGCTGCTCTTCGTCCTTGGCGACTTCGGCCAGCAAGTCCTGCTCGGACACCACCTGCAGGCGGATCGGGTCCAGGTTCTTGGCCGTCTTCGGCTCGGCCGGCTTGCCGTCCTTGCCCACCAGTTCCACGTTCCCGTCCTTGGCCACCACGAACAGCTCCACCTTGTACCGCGGCTGCACCTCGCCCGGCTTCCGCTCCAGCAGGTCGGGCATCCACCGCTGGAGGTCGAACGCGTCGCCGACCGCGTCGGACAGCTTCACCGCCTTCACCGCCTGCGGCGGCAGGTCGGCCGGTAGCCCGTCGGCCGCCCACTTGCGGACCTGGGACAGGGTGTGCCGCACCACCCGGTCGTAGTCGCCGGACTTGTCGTCGGCGCTGAACCGCGGCACCGACACCCCCGGCAGGCGGTCGTTCCCGGACGCGTCCTTGGTCAGCCCGGACCCGTACTGGAACAGCCACAGCTTGTTGTGCGCGAGCACGGCGGCCGGGGCCGGCGACGGCTGGAACGGGGTGGCGGCCGCGGCCACCACCGCCGCCGCGTCCATCGCCCGCGCCTGCACCACCGACACCGCCTCCTCCTCCGTCTTCTTGAACTCGAACCGCACCCCGGTCAGCCCGGTGTCGTCGCTGATCTTGCTCTCCGGCAGGAACGGGATGCGGGCCACCGGGGTGACGTAGTAGTACCCGCCCACCCGGCGGATGACCGGGTCCACGATCACGTCCACCGCCGGCGGGGCGTCGTCCGTCGCCTGGATGGCGATGGTGCGGGTGGACGACACGTTGTCCGTGTCCGTCAGCACTAGTTGGAACTCGGTCGCCCGGTCCGTCTGGCGGATCGGGTTGTCCGCCCCGAATCGCACCTTGAACGTGTCGAACGGCGACTGGGCGGGCAGCAGCAGGGCGGACGTGGGCACGTTCGCCGACACCGGCTTCAACTCCACCCGCTTGAGCGGCTTGTCCGCCTGGGCGGTGATGGTCAGCTCGGTGCCGATCGGGACTGAGAACACCGACTTGTCCGAGGTGATGCTGATCCGCTTGCCGGGGAACGCCTGCCGCAGCCCGCGGAGGGCGTACTGCGGGTTGCCCACGGCCAGCGGGTTGTCCTTCGCCAGCGGCCCCTTCGGGTCCAACTCCTCGGCGCTCAGGGCCGGGGCGGCGTGGTGCAGGTACGCCGGCTGGTACTCGTCCCGGTACAGGTCGATGAACGTCGGCGGGGGGACCAGGGTGATCTGCCGGCGGGCGGTGGTGAAGTCCTCGGCCGACACCTGGAACCGCACCGACTCGCTCAGCCCGGCCACGTCGCTCGCGTACCTGCCGGTGGCGTCGCGGTTGAGCGTCAGGTACATCCGCGCCTTCGACTGCAGGGCGTCGTACCGCATGGTCAGCTCGCTCGGCACGATCAGCTTCCGCACCTTGCGGGTGTTCTTCAGATCGTCCGTCACCGCCTCCAGTTTGGCGAGCAAGTCTTGCACGGCCGGGTCCTGCCCGGCGGTCAGTTCCAGGTCGTCGATGGTGGTAGCCCCCACCGGGGCGGGGGAGACGGCCGGGGCGGTCAGGTTGCAGTGCTTCGGCAGGTCGGCGACGGTGAGCGGCCGCCACCCGTCCGGGTCGGTGCGGTCGGCCACCACCCACTTGTACGCGCGGGCGGCCACCTTCGGCGGGATGGCCGCCCCCTTGCCCACCCGCAGCTCGTTCGGGTGCCCGTCGTCGTCGAACTCGACGATCTGCACCAGCGCCCGCCGCGGCCACGGCGTCTTCCACATGAGCACGTTCCGCTCGGCCCAGATGCTCGCCACGTCGGCGAACTGGTTGCCGGCGCGGGGGGCGTCGAACTTGCGGGCGGCGAGGGCGTGGGCGGCGAACGCGATGACGATCCCGACCACCGACAGCCCGACCAGCAGCCCGGCCTTCTTCCACAGCCGGCCCCAGTTGAACACCGCCCGCACGTCCACCTGGCCGATCCGCTCGCGGGCCTCGCGGATGGTGTTCCGCACCAGGTCGGCCGAGTACCCCTCGCGGGCCACCCGCTCCACGTCCGCCATCTCGATAGCGGTGATCAGCCGGTCTTCGAGCACCGTCGGGTACCGCTTCTCCAACACCAGCGCGAGGGCGCGGTCGGACAACTCGGTGCGGAACAGCGTCGCCACCCGCACGGCTATCATCGCCAGCAGGGTGACGAGCAGCACCCCGGCGACGGCGTACCGCACCAGCGGGGTGAGTTGCTGGGCGATGTCCAGGCCGAACGCCTTGAACGCCCCGTAGTCCACCGCCAGCCCGAGCCAAAACCAGAAGCTGAGGAACAGCAGCACGAACAGGATCACGTCCACCGTCACGAACCGGTAGATGATCCCCCGCAGCCGCTCCAGGGGGT
>CANJKY010000605.1 GCA_947474875.1 Gemmataceae bacterium | reverse complement strand
TTTCTCCCCCTCTCCCTTTGGGGGAGGGGGCCGGGGGGAGGGGTCTTGGTTGCACCCGCCCACCGTCCACAATGTAGGACGGCCTCCGCTTCGCCTCGGTGAAAATTTTCAGCACGTACAGCCCGACCACGCCGACGCACCCGATCTGCAACCCGCCCACCAGCACCACCGCCGCCAGCACCACAGCCCATCCGGCCGGCGGGCTGCCCAGCGCCCACCCCACCCCGCACCCGGCCAGCAGCCCGGCCCCGAGCAGCGTCAGCAGCACGCCCAACCCGCACACCGCCCGCACCGGGAACCCGCTGAAGTTCACCACCCCGTCCAGGGCCAGCCCGGCCAATTTCCGCAGCGTGTACTTCGGCACCCCGGCGTACCGCGCGTCCCGCTCGTAGCTCACCCCCACCTGTCGGAAGCCGACGAACGTCCGCAGGCCTCGCACGAACCGCCCCCGCTCGGGCAGCCGGTTCAGCGCGTCCACCACCCGACGGTCCATCAGGCAGAAGTCGCCGGTGTCCAGCGGGATGTCCAGGTCGGCCACCGCCCGCAGCAGCCGGTAGAAGGCGAAGTACCCGAACCGCTTGGCTGGCCCCTCTTTGCGCTTGGTCCGCACGGCGAACGCCACGTCGAACCCCTCCCGCCAGCGCTCGACCAGATCCGGGATCACCTCCGGCGGGTCTTGCAAGTCGCCGTCCAGCACCACCACCGCCGCCCCGCGGGCGTGATCCAGCCCGGCCGTCACCGCCGCCTGGTGGCCGAAGTTGCGGCTCAGGTGGACCGGCACCACCCGCCCGTCCAGCGCCGCGATCTGCGCGAGCAAACCCGGCGTGCGGTCGCGGCTGCCGTCGTTCACGAACACCAGTTCGTACTCGACGCCGAGAGCCGAAAGCGTGTCGGTCAGGCGGCGGTACAATTCCGGCAGCGTCTCCTGTTCGTCGAACAGCGGGACGACGGCGGACAGGGTGACGGCGGACGGCGGGGGCGGCGGGCCGGCCGCGCGCAGGCGGGCGGAGTAGACGATCGGGTCGTCGTCCGACGGGGGCATGACCGATTCCTTTCGGCGATCACCCGGCCAGCGGGTGCGAGCGGGAATTGTGCCCGGAACCGGTCGACCGGGGCAATGGCAACCGGGCGGCCGACTGGCCCCGCGTTGTTGGTTCGGGCAGTTGGCACCCACCCCATCCTGGAAGATGAGCCGATTTTCGGAACATGCCTCGCCCCGCAACGACTTGCGGCGATTTTCACCCCGCGGCCGGAGGGCCGGAATGATTCGTCGCGGGCGGCGGACGGGTCCGCACTCCGACCGTGGGTCAAGCATCCAGGGTGGCGCGGACGAGGGCGGTGAGTTGGCTGATGGTGTACGGCTTCTGGAGGAACGCCGCCCGCTCACACTGGGCTCCCGGCCGCATCGCCATGTCGCACGGGTACCCGCTGACGAACACCACTCGCAGGCCGGGGCGGGCGGCGGTCAGCCGCTCGGCCAGCGCCGGCCCGTCCAGGCCGGGCATGACCACGTCCGTCAGGAGCAGGTCGATCCGCTCGTCCGGCGGTACGGCGAGGGCCTCTTCACCGGACCCGACCGCGATCACCCGGTATCCGACCGGCTCGAGGATAGCCACGCACAGCTCGCGGACGGAGTCGTCGTCCTCCACCACAAGGATGGTTTCCTGCGGGGCGGCAGGTTGGTCAGCAGGTGTCTGGGCCATGTGCGAGCCGGTGGGTGTGCGCCGCCCGTATTCGGCCGATGCCGCCGCCGCGGGCGGTCGTATCATAGGCGGTTCATACCCGAACCGGAGAGACGATCATGGGCATTCAGCACGCGCGGAAAGAGCTGCGGAACGCGAGCAAGAAGCGGCGGAAGGCGACCAAGCACAAGGCCCGCAGCCTGAAGAAGGGGAAGAAGTGACGCGACCAAATCTTCGCCGTGACTGAAAGGAGCGGGGTTAGCTACCCCGCTCCTTTCAGTCGCGGCGAAGAACGAGTTCGTCGGCCCTACTTCTTCGCCGGCGGCTGGATGTACCGCTCCGCCCAGGTCAAGAACGTCGGCCAGTTCGGGCCGGTGGTGTGCCCGCCCTCGTGCTGGCGGAACGCCAGCTCGCCGGCGGTCAGCGGCGTCTCCTGCTTCGGGAACTCGGTCGTCCCCAGCCCCTTCTTACCGAGCAGCTCGTACACCGGGCCGGCCCCGGCCGCGCCCAAGAAGTTGCCCTTGGCGTCGATCCACCCGTTCCCGTCCAGTTTCTCCGCCCCGACGCTGACGAGCACCGGCCGCGGGGCGCACAGGGCGACCAGCATGTGCGAATCGACCGGCAGATCCTTCGGCGTCTTCGGCCCGGCGTACTTGATGTAGTTGCCGGCCATCCAGTGGTACTCGCCGGCCGACGCCACGTTCTCCACCCGCTCGCCGAAGTCCCGCCGCATGATCTTCGCCCCGCCCTGTCCGCTGGAGCCGATGAACCCGATGGCGAACCGCTCGTCGTAGGCCATCGTCACCAGCGCCGCCTTGCCGTACCGCGACAGCCCCTCGATGCCCACCTGCTTGGCGTTCACGTCCTTGTCGGTTTCAAGGTAGTCGAGCGCCCGGCTGGCGCCCCACGCCCACGCCCGCAGCGCGCCCCAGTCGTCCGGCTTCCGCGGCTGCCCCTTGTTGCACAGCCCGATGATGCCGGTGGTCAGCCCCTGATAAGTGGCCCCACCGCCGCCGAACCCGCCACCCCCACCCGCGCCCGGCAGCCGCCCGCCGGTGTCCGCCTGGATGCTGTTCGGGGAGATGATGGCGTACCCCCAGCCCTTTTCGAGCAGTTGTTGCGTCCACGGCTTGCCGCCGCGGCCGCCGCCCGGCGGCATCGGCGCGGGGGCACCGGGCCGCGGGCGGAACACGAACCCGTGTTCCATCATCACCGGCACTTGGCCGGGGGCGTCCGCCGGGGTGGTGAGCGTCAGGTCGATGTGTACCGTGACGTGCGGGTAGCTCGAGTTGTCCACCTTGCCCACCAGCCGCTTGGTGGTCACGTCGATGCCGCCCACCTGCTCCTTCACCGTCTCCGTCACCTCCCACTTCACCGCCGGCACGTCCTTCGGCACCCGCCCGTACACCTCGCGGTCGAAGTGTTCGACGATCTCCGCCCGTCGTTTCTTCCAGTCGGCGGCCGTCTTCACCGGCTTGCCGTCGTCGAACACCAGCGGGTCGGGTAGGTCCGGGTATGGTGTGGCCTTGGCCTCGTCGATGTTGCACGCGCGGGGCGAGGTCTGGTTGCTGTCCGCCCCGCGGCGGACCTCCTTGATGCCCAGTTGCTCCAGCATCTTCTTGTGGTCGTCCTGGGCGGACAGCTCCTGCGGCTTGGGCAGGTCGGCCGGCTTCGGCGGGTCGGCGGCGAGCAGGCTGAGGGCGAGCAGCGGGTACAGGGGAAGCACGGGAGAGCCTCCGGGGGAAGGGTGGCAGGACTGTACCGGAAGCGGACCGGGCGTGCATGAGGAAAAGATGAGGCGGACGTATCAACCAGTTCGGGCGGTGGGATGCCGTGTCGTCGCCGCGAGCCTGCCATCGGTGACAGCCACCCCCCTCGCAGGCACGCGGCGACGACACGGCATCCCA